>NZ_JBEXPH010000010.1:0-85456 GCF_040611955.1 Streptomyces sp. NPDC006510
GTTGATAGGCCAGATGTGGAAGCCCGGTAACGGGTGGAGCTGACTGGTACTAATAGGCCGAGGGCTTGTCCTCAGTTGCTCGCGTCCACTGTGTTAGTTCTGAAATAACGAACGGCCGTGTTGTTCCGGTGTTGTTTATTTCATAGTGTTTCGGTGGTCATTGCGTTAGGGAAACGCCCGGTTACATTCCGAACCCGGAAGCTAAGCCTTTCAGCGCCGATGGTACTGCAGGGGGGACCCTGTGGGAGAGTAGGACGCCGCCGAACTCCTTTTACGGGGAAGCCCCGTGTCCGCAGGGACACGGGGCTTTTCTGCGTTCACGAACGTCTAGTCTCGAACCATGCGCTACGAACTGGTCATCTTCGACAACGACGGTGTGCTCGTGGACAGCGAGCCGATCTCCAACACCATCCTGGCCGAGTACCTCACGGAGCTCGGTCACCCCACCTCGTACCAGGAGAGCCTTCGGGACTACATGGGGGCCGCCGTGCACCGGGTGCACGATCTGGTCGAGGAACGTACCGGGGAGAAGCTGCCCGCGGACTTCGACGAGACGCTTCACTCGCGGATCTTCGCCGGGTTCGAGCAGGAGCTGGAATCGGTGGCCGGCGTCGAGGACGTGCTGGGGAAGCTCGTCGCCGACGGGGTTCCGTACTGTGTTGCGTCCTCCAGCAGTCATGAGCGGATCCGGGTCGGGCACCGCAAGACCGGGCTCGACCAGTGGTTCGAGGAGGAGTGGATCTTCAGCGCGGACGACGTGGCGCAGGGGAAGCCGGCGCCCGATCTGTTCCTGCTCGCCGCCGAGCGGATGGGAGTCGCTCCCGAGCGGTGCGTCGTCATCGAGGACAGCCCGCTCGGGGTGGAGGCGGCCAGGGCCGCGGGGATGGATGTGTACGGGTTTACGTCGATGATGCCGGCGGACCGGCTCGCCGGGGTGACCGGGCACTTCTCCGACATGGGCCAACTCCGGGAATTGCTCGCCTGATCCATCTACCCACGGGTAGAGACTGCCCTTACGCTCGCGGCCATGACAGATGCTCGCTTGCGGCACGGCAGGGCCTCCCTCACGCTGAGTTTCTTCGTACAGGGAGTCACCTTCGCTCTGTTGGTGACGCGGATTCCCGCCATCCAGGACCGGTACGGGATATCCGACGGGCTGCTGCCCGTCTTCCTGGCCGCGGTGCCCATCCTGGCCGGGGTGGGCAGCGTGCTCACCGAGAAGGTGGTCGCGCGGGTGCGGCCCGGGGTCGTGCTGAGGTGGGCTCAGCCCGTCGTGATGCTTGCGCTGCTCGGTACCGGGGCCGGGAACGCGCTGTGGCAGGCCGCCCTGGCGCTCGGCGTGTTCGGGCTCGCCGTCGGGGCGCTCGACGCCTCCATGAACATGATGGGGGTCAGCCTCCAGCGGGCGTACGGGCGATCCATCATGCTCGGGTTCCATGCCGCGTACAGCCTGGGCGGGATCGCCGGAGCGTCCATGGCGTGGGCCGGGGCGCACTGGGATCTGTCGCTGATGGTCTCCTACCTGCCGGCGGTCGTGGTGCTGCTGCCGGTCGCGTTCATCGGGAGCCGGTGGTACGCGGAAGGCACGTCGGCGGAGGCGGACCCGGGGGAGGAGCAGGGCAAGGGTGCGGCCTCGGTCTCCTTCAAGTTGCTGATGCCGCTCTGTCTGGTGATGAGCTTCGCGTACATCGGGGACTCGACGGTCTCCAACTGGAGTGCCAAGTATCTGCAGGACGTGCTGGGCAGCTCGGAGCAGCTGTCGACCGTTCCGTACAACGTCTACATGGTGACGACTCTGCTGGGGCGGGCCGTGGGGGACTTCGGGGTGCGGCGGTTCGGGGCGGTGACCGTGGTGCGGTGCGGGAGCGTGCTGGCCGCTGCGGGGTTCGTGGTGGTGGCGCTGGCCGGTGGGGCGTGGACCGGGATGCTCGGGTTCACCATGCTGGGGCTCGGGCTCTGCGTGATCGTGCCGCAGACGTTCGCCGCCGCCGGGCGGATGTTCCCCGGGGCGAGCGATACGGCCGTCGCGCGACTGAATGTCTTCAATTACGTGGGATTCCTGGTGGGGTCACCTTTGGTGGGGGCGCTCGGGGACGCCTGGAGCTACCGGGGGGCGATGCTCGTACCGATGGTGCTGGTGCTCGCGACGCTGGTGTACGCCAAGTCGTTCGGGGCGGAACCCGCCCGATACGGTGGCGGGCATGAGCGGCCGCGCACAGTTGATGTGGGATGACGCAGTAACGGGATACGACTTCGGGGAAAGCCATCCCATGGACCCCGTCAGGCTCGCCCTGACCATGGGGCTGGTCCGGGCGTTCGGGCTCGACGGCGCGGTGGACGTGGTCGCGGCCAAGCCCGCCGGGGACTCCACGCTGCGGCTGGTGCACCGCGAGGACTACGTGGCCGCGGTGCGCGCCGCCTCGGCGGATCCGAAGCACGCCGATCAGAAGTACGGGCTCGGGACGGTGGACGATCCGGCGTTCGCGGGGATGCACGAGGCGTCGGCGCTGATCGCCGGGCAGTCGGTGGCGGCGGCCGAGGCGGTGTGGCGCGGGGACACCGCGCATGCCGTGAACTTCACGGGCGGGCTGCACCATGCCATGCCGGGCGGTGCGGCGGGGTTCTGCGTCTACAACGATCCGGCGCTCGCGATCGCGAGAATGCTGGAGCTGGGTGCTGAGCGGGTCGCGTACGTCGATGTGGATGTGCACCACGGTGACGGGGTGCAGGCGGCCTTCTGGGAGGACCCGCGGGTCCTGACCGTATCGCTGCACGAGCACCCGCGGACGCTCTTCCCGCAGACCGGCTGGCCAGAGGAGACCGGCTCGGGGGCGGGTGAGGGCAGTGCGGTGAATGTGGCGCTGCCGGCCGGTACGGGGGACGCGGGGTGGCTGCGGGCGTTCCATGCGGTGGTGCCGGAGTTGCTGGCGGACTTCCGGCCGCAGGTGCTGGTGAGCCAGCACGGGGCCGATACGCACTTCGAGGATCCGCTCGCCCATCTCGCGGTGTCGCTGGACGCGCAGCGCGCGGTGATGTCGGCCTGTCACGATCTCGCCCATGAGTATGTGGAGGGCGGGCGCTGGGTGGCCCTCGGCGGGGGCGGGTACGCGGTGGTCGATGTGGTGCCGCGGTCCTGGACACATCTGGTGGGGATCGCCGCGCATGCGCCGGTGGACCCGGAGTCGGTGATTCCGTCGTCGTGGCGGGATGAGGTCTACGCCCGGACCCGGCAGTTGGGGCCGGCCCGGATGACGGACGGTCGTACGCCTTCCTGGAAGTCGTGGGAGGAGGGGTACGACCCCGCGGACCGGCTGGACCAGGCGGTGCTGGCGACGCGGCGGGCGGCGTTTCCGTTGCGGGGTCTGTTGACGTGATCCGGGCGGGGGCGGTCGCGGTGTGGCCGTTTCCGTGCGGTGGCGCGTAATGGTTACGCCAACTGTGGGGCGTAACCGGGCTTCCGGCCCCCCGTCCGGGTGATTGGGGGAGCATCGGTGGGGTGTTGAGCACCGGAGCGCTGCGTGCGCATCTGCTGGCGGCCCGGCTGGCCGGGCCCGTGGCCACCTCGCGGGAGGTGAGTCTGCGGAGTTATCGGCTCTTCGCGGCCCGGGACCCGCGGGTGACGCTCGGCCTCGATCCCGGACGGGGCTGGGAGGAGCACGATCTGCTTCGTCTGATGGCCGAGAAGTGCGGTGTTTCGGATGATCCTGCTCATGTCTCGGGGCCTGATGTGATCGATCCGGAGCGGACCCTGGCGGGCCTGGACGCTTTCGCCGAACGGCTGTCGCATGCCGCGGCCCGGCGGGCGCCCGTGCTGTTCGGGACCGGTCATCCGCACCGGCTGCTCGGTTTCTACGCAGCGCTGGCAGACGCCATGTCGGCGGCCGGGTGCTCCGTACTCACCCCCGCGCAGGGGAGATGTATCGACATAACGACCCGGTTCGGCGTACGTACATGCAGCCTCGACTACGTACGAGGAGTCGCGATGGTGCGCGAACCCGGCGTGTGGTCTCCCGGTGGTGGCACCGGCGCACATACCCATTCCCCGCTGCCGGTCAGGGTCGTTCTGGAGGCGGTCGCGGAGGGTCGTGGGCGGTTGCCGGAACTGGTCGTCGGGGACCACGGCTGGGTCTGCGGGGCAGGTCAGCTGGGCATTGAGGCGATCGGTCTCGCCGATACGGATGATCCCGCGCTGTTCGTCGGGGAGGCCGAGGGCCGGGTGGCGGTCGCCGTGCCGCTCGATGACGCCGTGCCGTCCGCGTACTACCGGCCGCTGACGCGTTATGTGCTCAATCGGGCGTTTCTGTCATGGTAGACGGCCGATCGTCTCCCCTCTTCCCCACTCGCATCACCCGCCCCTAACCTGGGGAGTGAGCGCACAACGACGAAGAGTCACCGGAGGGGAAGCCGGTGCGCGTCTCGTGCGGAAGGTACAGGTGGGTCATGGCTGCTGGCAGCGAGAGGCCTCTCAACGAGGTCAAGTTTCTGACCGTGGCGGAAGTCGCCTCGGTCATGAGAGTGTCGAAGATGACCGTGTACCGCTTGGTGCACAGCGGTCATCTGCCGGCGATCCGGGTGGGCAGGTCCTTCCGGGTTCCGGAGCAAGCGGTTCACGAGTATCTCCGCGAGTCCTTTGTGGGGGTGGAGTCCGCCTGAGGTTCACCTCGGATTACGCCCCTCACGCGCTGGCGGGTAGGCTAGGCCGACGTAGGTCGTGTGGGCCCAGACGCCCCGCACCAGTGAAGAAGAAGTGAGCGAGGGTAGTCGTGGGCTCTGTTATCAAGAAGCGGCGCAAGCGGATGGCCAAGAAGAAGCACCGCAAGCTGCTCAAGCGCACGCGCGTTCAGCGTCGCAACAAGAAGTAGGCGAACGCGGTTCGTGAATCCGCAGCCCTCCCGCCGGTCCGGCGGGAGGGCTGCGGTGCGTTGTGGGGCGTCAGCCCGCATTCGGGCCAAAGACTTGGGGGAAGGCCGCCGCGCGGTCGTCACACGGCAACATCCACCCGCTACGGTGACGGCCAGGGGAAACCTTTCGACGGAAGGCGCTGATCTTGGGGAAGGTCGTGCTGGTCACGGGAGCGGCCCGGCAGCTGGGGGGCCGCTTCGTGCGGCGCATCCAGCGTGATCCGGGAGTGGACCGGGTGATCGCCGTCGACGCGGTCGCGCCCGGACACGGGTTGGGCGACGCCGATTTCGTGACGGCGGACATCCGCCAGCCCGCGATCGCCAGAGTCCTCGCCGAGCACTCCGTCGACACGGTGGTGCATCTGGACGTCTCGGCCAAGGCGGTCGGCACGGGCGGCCGGACGACGGTCAAGGAGACCAACGTCATCGGCACCATGCAGCTGCTCGGTGCCTGTCAGAAGGCGCCGAGCGTGCGGCGGCTGGTGGTCAAGTCCAGTACCAACGTGTACGGGTCGGCGCCGCGCGATCCGGCGGTCTTCACCGAGACCACCCCGCCCAAGTCACTGCCCAGCGGGGGCTTCGCCAAGGACGTGGTGGAGGTCGAGGGGTACGTACGGGGCTTCGCGCGCCGCAGACCGGATGTCGCCGTGTGCGTGCTCAGGTTCGCGAACATCCTGGGGCCCCACGCCGATTCGCCGCTCGCCGACTATCTGTCGCTGCCGGTGCTGCCGACGGTGTTCGGGTACGACCCGAGGCTCCAGTTCGTGCACGAGGACGATGTCGTCGACGTATTGGGTGTCGCGTCGGGCGAGCCGGGGCGCGGGACGCTGAACAGCGGCACGTTCAACATCGCCGGGGACGGGGTGCTGCTGCTCTCGCAGTGCTCGCGGCGGCTGGGGCGGCCGACGGTGCCGTTGCTGCTGCCCGCGGTCACCTGGGTCGGCCAGGCGCTCCGTACGGTCGGCATGACGGACTTCTCGCCGGAGCAGATCCGGCTTCTCACCCACGGCCGGGTGGTCTCCACCGTCCAGATGCGCGAGACCCTCGGTTTCCACCCCCGGTTCAGTACCGCGGAGACGTTCGCGGAGTTCGCGCGCAGTCAGGGGCCGGGGCTGCTGCCGCCCGAGGTGGTGGGCAGGGCGGTCGACAGACTGGCCGCCGTGCCGTTCGCCGGGGCGGACGGCGATGTTCCGGGGACCACCGGGGCCGACGACACCGAGCCGGCCCCCAGCGCCAGGTAGAGGAGCGCACCGACGATGGCGGATGCCAAGGTCATTCCGTTCGACGACGACCGTTCGCGGACGGGCGGTTCAGCGCGCCCCGCACGGCGCCGGCCCATAGCGGGCGGCGGCCGGGGCCAGGGGCCCGCGGCGGCCTCCGTAGTGGGGACCGCGGCTGTGAGCGCCCTTCCGGGGCAGCAGGACGCCTCGAATCCGCAGGAGGAGCCCCAGTGGGCCGGGCAGCCCCCGGAGCCGGACGAGCGCGGCGGCTGGGACCGGCGGATCGCCGGCGGGCTCGCGTTCCTGCGCCGGCGGGTCACGGGTGAGTACGACGTCGACGAGTTCGGGTACGACGAGGAGCTGACCGATCAGGTCCTGATGTCGATGCTCCGGCCGGTGTACGAGAAGTACTTCCGGGTCGAGGTGAAGGGCATCGAGAACATCCCCGCCGAGGGCGGGGCGTTGATCGTGTCCAACCACTCGGGGACGCTGCCGCTCGACGGGCTGATGCTCCAGGTCGCGGTGCACGACAACCATCCGGCGGGCCGTCATCTGCGGCTGCTCGCCGCCGATCTCGTGTTCGTGCTGCCGGTGGTGAACGAGCTGGCCCGCAAGGCCGGTCACACGCTGGCCTGTGCGGAGGACGCGGAGCGGCTGCTGCGGCGGGGTGAGGTCGTCGGGGTGATGCCGGAGGGATTCAAGGGCATCGGCAAGCCGTTCGGGGAGCGGTACAAGTTGCAGCGCTTCGGGCGGGGCGGCTTCGTGTCCACGGCGCTGCGGGCCGGGGTGCCGATCATTCCGTGCTCGATCGTGGGGGCGGAGGAGATCTACCCGATGATCGGCAACTCGAAGACGCTGGCGCGGCTGCTGGGCTTTCCGTACTTCCCGATCACGCCGACGTTTCCCTGGCTCGGGCCGCTCGGGGCGGTGCCGCTGCCGACGAAGTGGACGATCCAGTTCGGGGAGCCGATCTCCACGAGCGGCTATCCCATGGAGGCGGCGGAGGATCCGATGCTGATGTTCAACCTGACGGATCAGGTGCGGGAACAGATTCAGCACACGCTGTACAAGCTGCTGGTGCAGCGGAGGTCGGTGTTCTTCTGAGGGCGTGCCGGTGTGCGGATGGCGGACGGGCTCGGCGAGCCCGTCCGCCATCCGCCGGACACGACCTAGTCGTGCAGGTCCTCGCCGTTGATCCCCAGGCCGGGGAGCAGGCCGGGGAGGAGCGGCGGGAGGGTCACGTCCGGGGTGGGCGGGGTGCTGGCCCGGCCCTCGGTGGACGGGACGGTGCCCGGGGGCGGGGTGCCGAGGAGGCCGTCCGTGCCGCCGCTGATCAGGCCGTCGGACGAGGCGCTGTCCGATCCCGACGGGTGGGGCGAGGCGCTGTTGCCCGTACGGCCCTGCGAGGCTTCCGGTGACGCGGGCGCCGAGGGGGCGGTACGCGAGGGTTCCGTGCCCTGTTCCGCGGTGTCCTGCTGCTGTGCGCCGCCGCTGCCGTCCGGGGTGCGGGGCAGCAGTGACTGGAGCGGCTGGACCTCTTCGTCTATGGCGTCGAAGACCGAGCTCACCTGGTCGCGGACGTCCGTCAGCTGCACGGGCAGCCGGTCGCGGAGGCTGCTCCAGCTCTCGCGGTGCGAGCGGGAGAAGGAGTCCAGGGTCTGGATGGGGCCGATGGCGCCGTTCTGCTGGTAGGCGGAGTGGAGCAGGCGGTGGCCCTCGCCGGCGTCGTGCGTCATGCCTTTGAGCGTGCGCCTGACCTCGCCGAGCTGTTCGTGGTCCAGGTCGCCGGAGCGGGCGCGCTCCATCAGCCGGCGGGCCTCGCTGAGCCGGGTCGACGCCTGGTCGAGGTAGGCCTCGCCGCGGTCGGCGTCGCCGCTGGCCATGCCGAGGTGGATGTCCTCCATGCCGCGCTTGAGCCCGTACAGCGAATCACCCGGCAGGGCGTCGGAACTGGCAGCGGCCACCCCGCCGAAGGCTCCCGCCGCCACACCGACGGTGAGTCCGCCGGCCGCGAGGCCCTTCGTCCAGCGTGAACGCGGACGCAACTTCCGGAGCGGGGAGGCCCGGTGGGCTCCCTTGGCGCGCTGTTCGGGCACCGTAGGGCCCGCGGACGCACCGCCCTCGGTGAACATGGCCTGCATGGCGGCGACGAGCTGGGCTCGCTGCACCATCTTGACCTCGGGATCCAACTCCGGCCGCGGTACCTCACCGAGGCCGTTCGCCAGGGCCAACAGCGGTCCGTGGTCGGCCGGTTCGGCCGGTTCCTCGGGCTGTGCGGCCGCAGCACCGCGGAGGGACTGCTCCTCCAGGGCCTGGGCGAAGGCGTTCGCCCGCCGGTGTGCCGAAACGTTTGCGATCACTGGCGGCACCTCCTCTCGTCATGACGGTCGACTCCCCTGGGGGTCCGGAAGGTTGCACACCTTGAGCGCTTCCACACGAATGAGTGAGTGTCGGCGGACATGGGGTGACGACAGGGAGCCTGCAACCGGCACAACGAGGCGCGCGGCACATGGGTTACGCACGAAGGATGATCGGACCAGTGCGTGATGAACGTGTCGCCGAGAGTGATTCGGCCGGGGGTGGGGTCAGCGGGCATCGTCCGGGAGGAGCCGGGCCAGAGTGCGGACGGCGCGGTACTGAAGGGTCTTGATCGCACCCTCGTTCTTGCCCATGACCCGGGCGGTCTCGGCGACCGAGAGACCCTGCAGGAACCGCAGGGTCACGCACTCCTGCTGCTGGGGGTTGAGTCGGCGCACGGCCTGGAGGAGTGCGGCGTTGGAGAGGGACTCCAGGACGGAGTCCTCGGGACTTCGCTCGACCTCGTTGGCGTCGAGCATCTCGCCGGTGGTCACTTCCAGCCGGAAGCGGCTGGACTTGAAGTGGTCGGCGACCAGGTTGCGGGCGATGGTGACCAGCCAGGCGCCGAAGTCGCGGCCCTGCCAGGTGAACGTGGAGATGCGGCGCAGGGCGCGCAGGAAGGTCTCACTGGTGAGGTCCTCCGCCGTCGCCTTGCCGCCCACGCGGTAGTAGATGTAGCGGTAGACGGTGTCGCTGTACTGGTCGTAGAGGCGGCCGAAGGCGTCGGCCTCGCCGGCCTGTGCGCGCTCGACGAGATCCATCATGCGCGCGCTGTCGCTGTCGGCGGTCGGCCGACGAACGGTGGACGTGGTTGTTGCGCCGCGGTTGCTGCGTCTTCCGACCGCCGCACTGCGTTCGGCCAGGGCATAGCAAGGGCCGGCAGGTGCAGGGGTGGCAAATGCGGGTACGGCGTACGCGGTGGGGACGAAGCCGCGCAAGCGGTCGGCGACCGTTGCGCGCAGCGTAGCCAGGCCCGAGGCGTCAACCCCGACGTGTGGGTACACGGGACTCCCAGAGGCAGAGCTTCCATCACGTGCAGTGCGAAACCGTCACTCGTCGTAGTGAGAGGTGGGTTCCGGAATGCGTCTGAGGAGAATAACGCTTCGTACAGGCAGTGCTACACCCAGTTGCCAAAATCACCGATTACGTCGCTTCTGTAGCGACTAAACGACGCATTAAGTAGCACATCGTGACCGTTTGTTGATCGAATTACTTCGAGATCTGTCTGCCGGGGCGACGGGTTGTGGTCGTGTGCGAGCAACGCGACTGGCCGGAGCGGTCGGTGGGTAAGGGGTTCCGATCGGCCGCGGAGCCGGGCGTGGCTCACCCGGCCCCCGGAGGGGCCGGACGTGGCGGGTTGCGCGTCAGCGGCGGCGGCGGTGCAGGGCGACGGCGGCCGCGGTGCCGCCCGCGATCGCGCCCACGCCGGCCGCGGCCGGGATGCCGACCTTGGCCGCCTTGCGGCCGGTCCGGTAGTCCCGCAGCCGCCAGTCGCGCGCGCGGGCGTGCTTGCGGAGCTTGGCGTCCGGGTTGATCGCGTACGGGTGCCCGACCAGGGACAGCATCGGGATGTCGTTGTGCGAATCGCTGTACGCCGCGCAGCGGTCGAGATCCAGGCCCTCGGCGGCGGCCAGGGCGCGGACCGCCTCGGCCTTCGCGGGGCCGTGCAGTGGCTCGCCGACCAGGCGGCCGGTGTAGACGCCGCCGACGGACTCGGCGACCGTGCCGAGCGCGCCGGTCAGGCCGAGGCGGCGGGCGATGATCGTGGCGGTCTCCACCGGGGCCGCGGTGACCAGCCAGACGCGCTGTCCGGCGTCGAGGTGGGCCTGGGCGAGGGCCCGGGTGCCGGGCCAGATGCGGTCGGCCATGTACTCGTCGTAGATCTCCTCGCCGATGGACATCAGCTCCGAGACCCGGTGGCCCTTGACGATGGACAGGGCGCTGTCGCGGGCGTCCTGCATGTGCTCCGGGTCCTCGACGCCCGCCAGCCTGAACCAGGCCTGCTGCCAGGCGAACCGGGTCAGCTCGCGGCGCTGGAAGAACTTCCGCTTGTACAGGCCGCGGCCGAAGTGGAAGATCGCCGCGCCCTGCATGACGGTGTTGTCCAGGTCGAAGAAGGCGGCGGCCCGGTCGTCGCCGACGACGGGAAAGGGTGCCTCCTCGGCCTCCGCCTTCGCGGGGGCGCCCTGCTCGGTGCCGGGGGACTGATCGTCGGGGAGGGTGGACTTCCGCGCTGCCTCAGCTGCTGCCTCGCCGGCCAGCACGCTCCGTGCTGTCGCGGGGCGCCTACGGGGTGTGAGCCATCCAAGAGCGGCCATGTCGTGAGCATAGCCAGTCGGTCAGGCCCTTCCCGACCTGCCGGGATGCCGCGGCGTGAACTCTCTGCTGCCGATCTGTTAAACGGGTGATTCCGGGCGTACCGGATCAAGGGCGGAGCAGCTCCCCTCCCGGCGCAGAATGAAGGCATGAGTGCCTTGTTGCGACGTACGAAGAAGAAGCCCGCGGAACGTGTGGTGACCCTGGTCGGGAAGCCCGGATGTCACCTCTGTGACGACGCGCGGCAGGTGGTGCGGGAAGTGTGCGAGGAGACCGGCGCGTCCTGGGAGGAGAAGGACATCACCCGGGACGAGGAGCTGTACCGGGAGTACTGGGAGCAGATTCCGGTGGTGCTGATCGATGACGAACAGCACACGTTCTGGCGGGTGGACCCCGCGAGGCTGCGACAGGCACTGCGTTCATGAGCGAAAGCCGGTTACCATCGTGGGCGTTTTGAGTGCTCTCGGGGGAGTGGTTGTGAGGAGTGTGTGCCGCTTTGCCCCCTTCGGGCCTGCAACGGGCTGATGCGATCCTTGGTTCCGGGATCGCACGACGAATGTGCGTGACCCCGGTCACTTTGACCGGACAAAACGGACACTATCTTTGTGCACGTGTTCACAAAGACATAGCCTGCATTCGACGGGGCGGTCTTGGGAAATACGGCCGCCTGCAGCCCCGCTCATCCCGCAGGAGCACCGTGGCAACTGGCCGAACTCACCGACCGGCGACCCGTAGCCGAGGAATTCCCGAGGCCACCGTCGCCCGACTTCCGCTGTACCTGCGCGCACTGACCGCGCTCTCCGAGCGATCGGTACCCACGGTCTCGTCGGAGGAGCTCGCCGCGGCGGCGGGGGTCAACTCCGCCAAGCTGCGCAAGGACTTCAGCTACCTCGGCTCGTACGGGACGCGCGGGGTCGGGTACGACGTCGAGTATCTCGTCTACCAGATCTCGCGCGAACTCGGGCTCACCCAGGACTGGCCGGTCGTGATCGTCGGTATCGGTAACCTCGGCGCCGCGCTCGCCAACTACGGCGGCTTCGCCTCCCGCGGTTTCCGGGTCGCCGCGCTGATAGACGCCGACCCCGCGATGGCCGGAACGCCGGTCGCCGGTATTCCCGTCCAGCACGCCGACGAACTGGAGAAGATCATCGGCGACAACGGCGTGTCGATCGGTGTCATCTCGACCCCGGCCGGTGCCGCGCAGCAGGTCTGCGACCGGCTCGTCGCCGCGGGCGTCACCTCCATCCTGAACTTCGCGCCGACCGTGCTGTCCGTGCCCGACGGCGTCGACGTCCGCAAGGTCGACCTCTCCATCGAGCTTCAGATCCTCGCCTTCCACGAGCAGCGCAAGTCCGGCGAGGACACCACCGAGAGCAGCCCGGACCCGGCCGCGCCCCCTGTGCGCTCGGCCACCGGCAGCCGGAAGGGACCCGACGGGGAGATGCCCGCCGTGATGCCCGCATGAGTCTTCTTGTCGTAGGGCTGAGCCACCGCAGCGCCCCGGTCTCCGTACTGGAGCGGGCCTCGCTGGCTGCCGAGACGCAGGCCAAGCTGCTCCAGGACACCCTCGCCGCGGAGCCCGCGGTCGAGGCCGCCGTGCTGGCCACCTGCAACCGCATCGAGCTGTACGCCGACGTGGACAAGTTCCACGCGGGCGTCGCCGAGCTGTCCACGCTCCTCGCCCAGCACAGCGGCGTCGGTCTGGACGAGCTCACTCCGTATCTCTATGTGCACTACGAGGACCGGGCCGTCCACCACCTCTTCTCGGTGGCGTGCGGGCTGGACTCGATGGTCGTCGGCGAGGGCCAGATCCTCGGCCAGATCAAGGACGCGCTGGCGCTGGGGCAGGAGCTCCACACCGCGGGCCGGCTGCTGAACGACCTGTTCCAGCAGGCCCTGCGGGTCGGCAAGCGGGCCCACAGCGAGACCGGGATCGACCGGGCCGGGCAGTCGCTCGTCACCTTCGGCCTCGAACAGCTCGCGGCCGGCGCGGACGTCGCCGACTGGGCCCGGGGCAAGCGCGCCCTGGTGATCGGCGCGGGCTCGATGTCCTCGCTCGCCGCCGCCACCCTGGCCCGTACCGGTGTCGCCGAGATCGTCGTCGCCAACCGGACCCGGGCCCGTGCCGACCGGCTCGTCGAGATCCTGGTCCAGCCCGGGGGCACGGGAGTGGCCGCCCGCGCCGTGGAGATGGCCGCCGTCTGCGACGAACTGACACGTGCCGATGTCGTCGTCTCGTGCACCGGCGCGACCGGTCTCGTACTGACCGCCGAGGCCGTCGCCGAAGCGCTCGGCCTGGACGTCGGCGACGCCGTCGAGACGCCCGCCGCCGCGCCCGCGGTGCCCGCACCCGCCGACATCGACCGGCACGCCGCCTGGGTGGAGAACGGCAGCGCCGGTACGGTGCGCCAGGCCGTCCGCCGGGCCACCGTGCCCGCGCAGGGCACCGGCCCCGTGCGCCTGGCGCTGCTCGACCTCGCCATGCCGCGCGACATCGACGGCGGCACGGCCCGGCTCGACGGTGTGCGCCTCGTCGACATCGAGTCGCTCGCCGAGGCGTCGGCGGACGCCCCGATGGCCGCCGATGTGGACCAGGTGCGCACCATCGTCTCCGACGAGGTCGCCGCCTTCGGCGCCGCCCAGCGCGCCGCCCACATCACCCCGACCGTCGTCGCCCTGCGCACGATGGCCGCCGGCGTGGTCGCGGGCGAGATCGCGCGGCTGGACGGACGCCTCCCCGACCTGGACGAGAAGCAGCGCGCCGAGATCTCGCAGACCGTGCGCCGCGTCGTCGACAAGCTCCTGCACGCGCCCACCGTGCGGGTCAAGCAGCTCGCCAGCGAGCCCGGCGGTGCCGGGTACGCCGATGCGCTGCGGGAACTCTTCGACCTCGACCCGCAGACGGTCGCCGCCGTCTCCCGGGCAGACCTGAACGACCCGAATCGAGGGCGGTCATGACCGACAACTCAACCCTGGGCGCGGGGGCCGACAAGCCGCTGAGGCTGGGCACCCGGCGCAGCAAGCTCGCCATGGCGCAGTCCGGCCTCGTCGCCGACGCGGTCAGCGAGGTGACCGGGCGCGCCGTCGAGCTCGTCGAGATCACCACGTACGGCGACACCTCGCGGGAGCATCTCGCGCAGATCGGCGGCACCGGTGTGTTCGTCGCGGCGCTGCGCGACGCGCTGCTGCGCGGTGAGGTGGACTTCGCCGTCCACTCGCTCAAGGACCTGCCGACCGCGCAGCCCGAGGGCCTCGTGCTGGCCGCGGTGCCGGTGCGCGAGGACCCGCGCGACGTACTGGTGGCGCGGGACGGGCTGACCTTCGAGCAGCTGCCGTCCGGTGCCCGCATCGGTACCGGTTCGCCGCGCCGCATGGCGCAGCTCAACGCGTACGCCCGTAACCACGGCCTCGACATCGAGACCGTGCCGATCCGGGGGAACGTCGATACGCGTATCGGATTTGTCCGGAGCGGTGAGCTGGACGCGGTGGTACTCGCCGCGGCCGGGCTCAGCCGCCTCGGCCGGACCGGTGAGGCGACCGACTTCCTGTCGGTCGACACCGTCCTGCCCGCTCCCGGCCAGGGAGCACTGGCGATCGAGTGCGCTGCGAGCAGCGCCGACCTCGCCGCCGCGCTCGCCGAGCTCGACGACCCGTACACCCGGGCCGCCGTGACCGCCGAGCGTGCCCTGCTCGCCGCCCTGGAGGCCGGTTGCTCCGCACCTGTGGGTGCGCTGGCCGACTTCCTGGTCGACGGGCAGGTTGTCAACGAACTGCGCCTGCGCGGTGTCGTCGGTTCCACCGACGGTTCCTCGCTGGTGCAGATGTCCACCACCGGTCCCGTCCCCACGTCGCAGGACGACGCGGCGGCACTCGGTCGCGAGCTCGCGACCGAGATGCTTGCCAAGGGTGCGGCCGGTCTTATGGGGGAGCGAGCACTTTGAGCCCCACCGGCCCCGCCGCATCCGACTTTCCGGCCCTGTCCGCACAAGGGCACGTCACCTTCCTCGGCGCCGGTCCCGGCGACCCGGGACTGCTGACTCTGCGCGCCGTCGAGGCGCTTGCGAGCGCGGACGTCCTTGTCGCCGAGCCGGACGTCCTCGGCGTTGTTCGCTGCCATGCGCGGGCAGGCGTAAGCACACCTGAGCTGACGGTTGTTGACGCGCAGTCAGCAGCCGCCGATGTTCCCGTTCTCAGGGATGCGGCCAATCTTGTCATGGAGGCAGTGAGGGGCGGCAGGCGGGTCGTCCGTGCCGTTTCCGGTGACCCGGGACTGGACGGGAACGCCGGTGCCGAGATGCTCGCCTGTGCTGCCGCCGGTATCCCCTTCGAGGTCGTGCCGGGCATCGCCAATGTCGTGGGCGTGCCCGCGTACGCCGGTGTGCCGCTGCGGGACGCGCAGGGCGCGGACGTCAGGTTCGTCGATGCCCGTACCGCCTCCGACCGCTGCTGGACCGAGGTCGGCGCGAGCGATGCCACTGCCGTCATCTCGACGACGCTCGACGCGGTGGCCGCGGCCGCCGGTGAGCTGGTCTCGGCGGGCCGCAAGCCCGACACCCCGCTGACCGTGACGGTCGCCGGTACGACGACCCGCCAGCGCACCTGGACGGCGACCCTCGGGACGATCGCCCAGGTCCTGAAGCAGGCGAAGGTCCTGCCGTCGCCCGAGGGGCACCGGCCTGTCATAGCCGTGGTCGGTGAGCGCAGCTCCGCCGCCCAGCGCGACCAGCTCGCGTGGTTCGAGTCCAAGCCGCTGTTCGGCTGGAAGGTACTCGTACCGCGTACGAAGGAGCAGGCCGCGTCGCTCTCCGACCAGCTTCGTTCCTACGGTGCAGTGCCGTACGAGGTTCCGACGATCGCCGTCGAGCCGCCCCGTACGCCCCAGCAGATGGAGCGTGCGGTCAAGGGCCTGGTCACGGGCCGCTACGAGTGGATCGCCTTCACCAGCGTCAATGCCGTGAAGGCCGTCCGGGAGAAGTTCGAGGAGTACGGGCTCGACGCCCGTGCCTTCGCCGGGATCAAGGTCGCGGCCGTCGGCGAGCAGACCGCCGCCGCGCTCGTCGACTTCGGTGTGAAGCCGGATCTGGTGCCGTCCGGTGAGCAGTCCGCCGCCGGTCTGCTGGAGGACTGGCCGCCGTACGACCCCGTTTTCGACCCGATCGACCGGGTCTTCCTGCCGCGTGCCGACATCGCCACCGAGACGCTGGTGGCCGGGCTGATCGAGCTGGGCTGGGAGGTCGACGACGTCACCGCGTACCGCACGGTCCGCGCCTCGCCGCCGCCCGCCGACACGCGTGAGGCCATCAAGGGCGGCGGTTTCGACGCGGTGCTCTTCACCTCGTCGTCGACCGTGCGGAACCTGGTCGGCATCGCGGGCAAGCCGCACAACGTGACGGTCATCGCGTGTATCGGCCCGGCGACGGCGAAGACCGCCGAGGAGCACGGCCTGCGGGTCGACGTGCTCTCCCCGGAGCCTTCGGTGCACAAGCTGGCCGAGGCGCTCGCCGAGTTCGGTGAGCGGCGCCGGGAGGCGGCGAAGGAGGCCGGTGATCCGGTGACGCGGCCGAGCGAGCGGCGTCCCGGTGCGCGGCGGCGTCGTACGACGACCTGACCTGCGCGGTCGTGGTGTGTGAGGGGCCCGGTTGCTTCGGCAGCCGGGCCCCGGCCCGTTTCGAGGCCTGTTTCGCGGTCTTTTTCCGGCACAGGTGTCGGTAAGACGGTGATGTGTACGGGTCTAATCTCGAAGGATGACTGTGTACGGAAACTTCCCTGGCTCCCGCCCCCGGCGGCTGCGGACGACCCCGGCGATGCGGCGGATGGTCGCCGAGACACGGCTCGACCCGGCGAATCTGATCCTGCCCGCGTTCGTGCGCGAGGGTATCGACGCCCCGGTCGCCATCTCGGCCATGCCCGGCGTGCAGCAGCACACCCTGGACACCCTGCGGAAGGCCGCCGTCGAGGCGGTGTCGGCAGGGGTCTCCGGAATCATGCTCTTCGGTGTCCCCGTGGACGCGAAGAAGGACGCCCGGGGCACGGCGGGCACCGACCCGGAGGGCATTCTCCAGGCCGGGCTGCGTGCGGTGCGCGAGGAGGTCGGTGACGATCTCGTCGTCATGTCGGACCTGTGTCTGGACGAGTACACCGATCACGGCCACTGCGGTGTGCTGACCGAGGACGGCCGGGTCGACAACGACGCGACGCTGGAGCGGTACGCGGAGATGGCCCAGGTCCAGGCCGACGCGGGCGCCCATGTGGTGGGCCCGAGCGGCATGATGGACGGCCAGGTCGGTGTCATCCGGGACGCGCTCGACCAGACGGGCCACGAGGACGTCTCGATCCTCGCCTACACCGCGAAGTACTCCTCGGCGTTCTACGGGCCGTTCCGCGAGGCCGTCGGCTCCTCGCTCAAGGGCGACCGCAAGACGTACCAGCAGGACCCGGCGAACACCCGTGAGTCGCTGCGCGAGCTGGCGCTCGACCTCGCGGAGGGCGCCGACATGGTCATGGTGAAGCCGGCCGGTCCGTACCTGGACATCCTCGCGAAGTTCGCCGACTCGGTGGACGTGCCGGTCGCGGCGTACCAGATCAGCGGTGAGTACGCGATGATCGAGGCCGCCGCCGAGAAGGGCTGGATCGACCGGGACGCGGCGATCATGGAGAGCCTGACCGGGATCCGGCGCGCGGGTGCGCAGATGATCCTGACGTACTGGGCGACGGAGGTCGCGCAGCGGCTGCGGCGCTGACGGTCCCCGTGGGAACCCCGCACGCGCGGGGTTCCCACAAGCACCCGGCCGTCAGGACCGCTTGGAGCGGCGGCGGGCCGCCACGACCAGACCGGTGCCCGCGGCGAGCACCACGGCGGTGCCGATGACCAGCGGGACCGTGCTGCTGCTGCCCGTCGAGGCCAGGTCGCCGTCCTTGCTGCCGGGCGGCGTGCTCTGCGACGGCGCCGACGTGCCCGGTGCGGCGGGCTCGGACGCGCTGCTGGACGGGGTGCCGGACGGCGGGGTCACCGAGGCGGTGGGCTTACCGGTCACCGGCGGTGTGGTCCCGGGGGTGTTGCCCGGGGTCGGGGTGGCCGGCGGCGGGGTCCCGCCGGTCTCCGGGAGGCAGCCGGTGAAGGGGAAGTGGTGCGTCTCCGCGCCGCCCGAGCCGTGCAGGGAGGCGACCCACACCGAGCCGTTGACCGGGGCGCCGGTGCCCAGCTCCAGGTGTGCCCCGGGGGCCAGCACGCTGCCGGGCCAGGCCGCCCGGCTGCTCTTGGTGACCGTGCGGGCCTCGGGGAAGTTCCACAGCAGGCGGGCGCGGACCTTGCCGTCGGCGGCGCTCTGGAGCTTGTCGTCCAGTACGTAGTCCTGGCCGCCGGAGAGGAAGAAGCCGGTGGTGCCGGCCTTGGCCATGTCGTAGGTCTCGCCGCTGACGTTGACGACCGCGGTGGCGCCTGCGGGGACCTTGAGGTAGATGTCCTTGGCCCCCTCCAGCTGATCGGCCGTCACCTTGAAGATGTTGCGGGTGGTGTTGCCGCCCTCCAGGGTGAGCTTGCTGCCGGCCGGCGTCACTTCGGTGCCGGTGGTCGCCGGTTCTTTCGCCAGTGCGGCGGAGTAGGCCCGGAGCTTGGTGAACTCGGCGTCGAAGTCGATCAGGCCGGCGTTCTTGCTGAAGGTGCCGGAGTGCATTTCGAGGGCGCGGTCGCTGACCTTGCCGCCGACGACCGCGTTGCCCTTCATCACCGCGGTGACCGAACTGCCGTTGAGCAGGTCGCCGCGGACGACGAGCGAGGCCCGGCCCGGCAGGGCGTCGACCTCGGCGGCCGTCAGTTCGTTGGCGGCGCTGAAGCCGCCGCGGAAGTCGGCGTTGCCACCTACGGCCACCGCGCCTTCCGCGTCGGGGGTATGGACGTCGTCACCGAGGACGAACTCGCCGTACTTTCCGGCGATCCCGAAGGCGTCGGTGGTGCAGCCCGCCGCATCGGCGGCGGGCGTGGCCTGTGCGGCCGGGACGGCCGTGAGGCCCAGGACGAGGGCTCCGCCGAGCACTGCGGACGCTGCTGCGGCGGTTGCGGTTATGCGCATGGGACGTGTCACTCCAGCGGAGGTGCTTGTAAAGATTCTGTGGCGGCTTCGGGCCATACTCTTCACATCGCGGGGCATTGGTCAAGACCAATGTGTGGAGTGCTGGGAAACTGGGCTTTGTCCGGTCGTCAGTTCTGGCCCCACTCCGCGAGGATGCGGGCCGCTGTCCGGCCGAGGCCGGCGTCCTGGGTGAGCTTGCGCAGTACGTCGGTACGGGTGTCGCTCGGGCCCGCGTCCTTGATGGCGCCGAGGGCGCTGTCGCGTACGAGGGGGTCGTCGTCCGCGTGCACGGTGGCGGCCAGGGCCTCGTGGACCGCCGGGTCGTCGGCGTAGGGGCCGAGGGTCAGGGCCGCGTACTGGCGGACGAGGTCCTCCTCCGGGTCGTCCAGGGCGTCGAGCAGGGCCCGGCCGGCGGTGCGGCGGGCGGCCGGGTCGTGCGGGGGCCACAGGCGCAGGAGCGTGGCTGCCTCGATCCGGGCGAGGTCGTACTCCTGCGGGTCGGCGACGACCGCGATGAGGAAGGGCAGCGCGGCGGAATCGCCGCCGTCGTCGTTGTTCACGTCGTCGTCGAGCGCCGCGATGATCTCGCGTCTGCGGTCGCTCGTGGCGGGCAGGGCGTGGAACTCCTCGATGAGACGGGTGAGACGGGTGAGGTGGTCGGCGCGGGCGGCGTCGTCCGGGGGCGGCGTCGGGCTCATGGGGGTGCTCCTCCTCGGTCGGCCGACGAGGTCATGGACATGGACGCCACCGAGGTGGTGCGGCTGCCGCCCCGAAGGTCAGGGCCAGTTGACCAGGGTCATGAAGGCGACCCAGGTGAAGAACACCGTGGCGGGCGCGGCCACGGCGAGGGCGATCGCGGCCGGCGGCCTTCGCCGGGTGAACACCCAGCTCGCGACCAGGATGACCAGGGCCAGCAGCAGGCCGAAGCAGGACACCGTCCAGGCCGGACCGAAGCTGGCGTCGAAGCGGTCGGCAGCCGCGTCCGAGCAGGAGTCGCAGGCCATCGGCGCGAACATGGTGTACACCAGGGCGAAGAACGCGAGCGGGAGCGTGACGACCGTGGAGACCAGCGAGGCGATCCACGTGTGCCGGGGTCGGCTGTCCATGACGTTGACGTCGGTGTCGGTATTGGCGGTGATGTCGGCGTTGACGTTGGCGCTGGCGTTGTCGGGCATGCGTGCGATTCAACCGGGCGCGCCGGTACGGCACATGAGTTGTCGTACCTAGGGGCCAGGACCGGGGACTAGGGACCAGGAACCGGGGGCCTTCGTTCCGTGGCCGGTCCAGCCGGGGCGGCCCGCCGGGTCAGTCCCACCAGAACGACCAGATCTCCTGGCGCAGCACCCTCTTCTCGGCGTAGACGTTCAGGTCGTACGGCGGGTTCTGGTCGATGTTGTCCGGGCAGAACGCGAAGTGCTCGGCGGCCACCGCCCGAGCCTCGTCGAGGGTGGTGGGCGGTCGTCCGACCGTGACGGTCAGGGTGTCGAAGCCCAGCATCACGACCCGTATGCCGAATCGGTCCTCCCAGGAGCGGAGCACGGCGCTGAGTCGGGCCGTGTCGTCCTCGAAGTTGAGCGGGCCCGACCAGCCGATCGCCGCCGGTATGTCCGCACTGCGCCGGGCCGGTACGAGCGCGATCCGTGAGCCGGGGCACCAGCCGTCCGGGCCGGTGTACTCGTTCGCGATCTCGGCCGCCAGGTCGTCGGGGGAGTCCGGCCCCTCGGCGGCCGGAACGGGTGCCAGGCCCGGCCATTCGCCCTCGGAGGCGTCGAGTTCCTCGGGTGCGCAGTCGTCCCAGTACTTGCTGAGCACTTCCTCGGGGTCGTGATCGCCGGGGTACGACGTCCGGTCCGGGGCCAGGTCCCAGGCGTCGGGCCACTGGTCGCGTCTCCCGCCGTCGATCAGCACGGGAAGCAGCCCGACCGTCCGCCCGGCCGTACGCATTGCGGTCCACGTCCCGTGGGACGCGGGCTCGTCGGCACACCAGAGCAGCGGCTCGTGCCAGGTGCCGTCGATGGTGTCGTCCACCAGTGAGCCGGGCGGGAGTTGGAGCCCTGACGTGGCCAGGGACGGGAGCGGGTTCGGGAGCGTCGCCATGACCGCGACTCTAGACGCGGCCACTGACAACGGCGCGACGCGGCCGGTGGCGTGGGCCCCGGCCCGGCCCGGCTCGGCCCGGCTCCGGCTACGGAGTGGCGTGAACGACGGCGAACGCGGTGCGTGCGGTGCTGCCGTCGGGCAGCGGCGCGTTCGCGGTGACGTGGCCGAGCGCCTGCTCCCCGGCGCCCTGGCCGGGCTGAAGAACGCGGTTGATGTGGAGGGTCAGCCGGTGTCCGTCGGCTGCCGTCTCCACGACGAGGTCCGTACCGTGCGGGCCGTCGGTCGCGGTCGTGGAGGCGATCTCCGCCGTGGTGCCCGATTCGGCGAACCAACCGGTCACGGACGGGTCGACAGTGTCGCTCGTGCTCTGCATCTGCGGCACTGCCTCGCCGACGACGAGCGCGAACAGCTGGGCGACGAGGACCGGGTCACGCGTTCCGTCGTACACCCACCGCTGCCCCAGCACCCCGTGCTCGGTCGTGCCGATGAGTGCTTCGTCGGCGCCCGCGAGCGGTGCGCCGCGGTAGCTGAACGGCACCTGGTACGTGACCGGTTCGGCCCCGGACGTGTCGGTGACCGCCATGAACTCGATCCCGACCTCGCCCTTCGGGTCGTCCAGCCGGAATCCGCCGGTCCTGGCCAGCTCGGGCTGCTGCCCCTTGCCGCGGTACCAGGGCTGCTCGGGCAGCCAGGTGGCGAGGAGTTCCAGTTTGGTGGGCGTCATGGTGGTGTGGTGGATGACAGCCATGGCGGTGGTATTCCTCCTGGGGACGTGGGCTCAGACGAGTTGCCCGTCGGCGGCGAAGCCGGCGAAGGCCGTCCAGGTGGTGGGGGCGACGGTGAGGGTGGGGCCGTCGGGGTTCTTGGAGTCGCGGATGTGGATGGCGGCGGGGTGGGCGGCGATCTCGACGCACTGCCCGCCCTCGCTGCCGCTGTGGCTCGACTTCTGCCAGTCGTAAGCGACTTCGAGGCAGGCTCCGCCTTCGCTGCCGCTGTAGCTGGACTTGCGCCATTCGTAGGCGACTTCGAGGCACTGTCCGCCCTCGTCGCCGCTGTAGCTGGACTTGAACCACTTACGTGCGGTGCTCATTGCTGCTCCCAGCAAGACGGTCCAGCAGGCCCACGGTGTCTTCGGGGCTGAGGGCCTGGGCTCGCAGCATCGCATATTTCTGGGCGAGGATGCTGACCTCGTCGGGTCGGAGACGAGCAGGCTGCCGCGTTGTGTCTCGGAGTAGGCGACGCGTTGGTAGTCCGGCGTTTCCAGCAGGATGAAGGGGCCGTCCAGCCCGGCATGGGTGCGGTGGTTCAGCGGCAGGACCTGGAGGCAGATGCCGGGGAGTGCGGCGCAGGTCCGCAGGTGGTTCAGCTGCTCCGCATGGCCTTCGTCGTCGAGGAGTTGGAGCATCAGGACCGGTTCCCGGACGACGAAGCTGATGGTCGGGGGTGATGGCCGATGAAGGATTTCCTGGCGTTCCAGGCGGGCCTCCGTCTGGAACGCCACCTTTTCCTCGCTGAAGACCGGGACCCGGTTGCGGAATACCGTTTGGGCGTAGCGGTCCGTCTGGAGGAGACCCGGTACGGCCTGGTTGTCGTACCAGCACAGCGCCAGAGCATCCCGCTCCAGCTCCAAGTACCCGCCCACGCCGGGATCGGATCGATCTCCGGCATGTGCGCCACTGTCTCCTTCAACGCGCCCTTGGTGTCCAGCAGTTCGTCCAACCTGGCGGCCATGTCGGGCAGTAGGGCGCGTCTGCCCTGCTCGATGGAGGCGATCGTCTCCACCTGATGGCCCACCAGGTCGGCGAGTTGGGTCTGGGGCAGGCCGGCCGCCCTGCGGAAGACGGCGACCAGTTTGCCAACGAGTTTCATTGCCGACGCGTTCTTTGCGCTTCCGCTTTCCGGGGTGCATACCGTGCGAACTTCCACCTGTGCGCCCGCGTCACGCGCGCACGAACCGTACAAGAAATCTGTACGGGTTCGAGTTCGGTCAGGACTGGGGATCGGGTGCGTTGAACTCGACGGCCTCCCGGACCATTGCGTCCGGGTCCTGGGCCAGGCGGTGGAGGAGTTCCGTGACGCCACGGGACGACCATTTTTCGACGGCCCATACGAGGGCCCTGCGGACCTTCGGGTCCGGATGGTCCGCGAGGTGGGCCAGTTGGTCGACCGGTCCGCGTCGGCGCATCCCGAACCAGTGGAGGGTCTGGATGAGCTTTTCGGGGTCTCCGGGGCTGCCCGCCGCGGCGATCTGGCGCATGAGGACCGGGGCGGCGGGGGGAGGGCCGTCGAGCGGGTGTGGGCGGCGTTGCCGCAGGCGCTGCGAGCCGTATTCGCCGCGCACCCGGCAGCCGAAGCAGGTGCAGGGCGTTTTGCCGTTCGAGTCGGGGAAGTACCGCCAGCCGGTGACCTGGCTGACCGCGCGGATGCGGTGCACTTCGCGCCTGGTGACGGTCCGGGGGACGAACACTTCCCAGCCGCGTGGGTCGGGCAGGGCGGCGACACGGCGTACGGCTTCGGCGGCCGTGACGGTCGCGGGGTCGCGGTGGTAGCGGCCCACGGTGACGGGTTCGTCGTCCGGCAGGCGGATGTGCACGGCGACGAGTCCGCGTGGGCCGCTGCGCCTGGACAGCTCGCGCAGCCACTGGTGGGTGAGGGTGTACGAGGGGAGGACGGGGAAGCAGTAGAGGCCCCGTGGCAGTGATGCGTCGCGGCCGTGGCTGATGGCCCGTATTCCGGAACGGCGGACGCGTGCCGCGTTCGCCGAGGGTGTCAGGTGCACGAACATCGCCATGCGGCCGATGCTAGTGCCTGTCCTGACGGGCCCGGCGGGACGGGTGTTCAGTCGCTGAGGGCCAGCCGGATACCGAAGGCGGCGATGACGGTCCCGGTGATCCGGTCGAGCAGGCGGCGGGCCCGGGGCTTGCGGAGCCAGCCGTGCAGGACGCGGGCGAAGCCGATGAGGGCGGCCGACCACATCAGCCCCATGAGGATGTGCACCGTGGTGAGCAGGAGGCCCATGGCGAAGTGGTTTGTGCCGGCCGGGATGAACTGGGGCAGGACGGCGACGTAGAAGGCGCCCATCTTCGGGTTGAGGAGGTTGGTGAGTGTTCCCTGCCGCCAGCCGCCGCGTACCGAGTCCGTACCGGCGAGCAGTACGGAGTCGGAGTCGCTCGTGTCCGAGGCGGGACGTCCCCGGAAGGTGTCCCGGAGCATGCGGACGCCCAGCCAGACCAGGTAGGCGGCGCCGGCCCAGCGCAGCGTCGTGTAGGCGAGGTGGGAGGCCGTGAGGAGCGCGGTCACGCCGAGGGAGGTGAGCGCACCCCACAGCAGGGTGCCGGTCTGGATTCCTAGGACGACGCCCCAGGCTCTTCTGCGCCGGCCCAGGGCCGAGGTCCGCAGGATCAGAGCGGTGTCGAGTCCGGGGGTCAGGGTGAGAAGCCCTACAACCAGGGCGAAGGACCACAGCGCGGTGCTTATAACCATGGAAGGCCAGCTTACGTCAGTCGGCCGGGGCCGTGTCCGTGTCCGGGGCGTCGCGGGATCTGCGGTAGCGCAGCCAGGAGGCCGCCAGGGCGGCGGCTCCGGCGACGGAGATCGTGACCGGGGTCCATATCCGCCAGTGGAGCGGCGACGTGGAGTCGTAGGCCCAGCCGTCGCCCGCGAAGATCGTGTCACCGGCGGACACCTCTGCGCCGGTGATCTCACCGGAGGCCGTGCGGCCGTCGGCGAACGCCCACGTTCCGTAGCAGTGGGCGGCAGGCAACTGCCCGCCGCCCTCCACGCATTGCGTGACGCTGTGGACGGTGGCGGGGTCGCCGGTGAGCAGCTTCTGCACGCCGTCGCCGACCCACAGCGCGACGAGGAGCGGCAGGACCGCTGCCAGGGCGAGGGCGGGCAGCACGGTTCCCAGAGCCTTCGGGCGGGCCGGCCGGGGCCGGTGGTGCTGCTCGTTCGTCTCGCGCACGGCCGCCTCCTCGTTCCCCGAACCGCCTAGAGCTCCTTGCCGCAGAGGACGCGGTCGTTGGGGCCGTGGTCGGTGTCGAAGATCGGGTTCTCCGTGAACACCGCGTCGGCCTCGCCCTCGCACGGGTCGCTGAAGCCGCCCGTGTAGGTGTCTTCGAGGATCTTCGTGATCCTGTGGGTCGCGCCGTTCTTCTTGCCCTTGGTCCGGCAGGCGGCCTCCACGACCGGGTCGCCGGATTTCCCTCCGCTGTCCACGCAGTCGCCGACCTCGATCCGGGGGCCGCCGCCCCCGCCCGTGTCGCCGGGGTGCGGGGGCTTCAGGTTGCGCATGCAGGCGTAGCCCTCGCCCGTGGCCGGCAGGTTCTCCAGGATCGCGATGCTGAGCGGCACGTCGATCGCGAAGTCGGCGTGGTCCGAACAGGCGGTGGCCGAGAAGGGCTCGGAGCTGCCGATGTCGGCCCGGTCGCTGACCTTCGCGACGGCCTTGGGGTCGCTGCAGGGAACCTCGCGGTAGATGTCCTCCTTGCCCGGCTCGGGTGCCGCGCACTCACCCTCGGCCAGGAACTGTTCTCCGTACGACGGGTTCACGGAGGGGGTCGGCGAGGCGGCGACGGCGGCGGAGGACTGGTCACTGTCCGACGGATGGCCACCGCCTGCTTTTCCGCAGCCGGCGACCAGCATCAGCGCTGCGACCGTGGCGACGGCCGCAGCAGCGTGTCTGCGCGATGCCGTCGGTATGCCACCGCTCTTCGTACGCACGTTTCCCCCCTCGGGCCCGATCTCCTGATTCTACGATCGACTGCCCGTGGGGGAACGTGAGTTGCCGACGGATCAGTACATGAGGGCGTCGTCCATTTCGCTCTGCCAGTAGGTGACGAAGCCGTTGTCGCCCCAGTAGGTGCCGGCGGGGAGCGTCAGCTCGGCGGGGGCGCCCGTGGAGCCCTGGTTGCTCTTGCCGGTGAAGTACACCCCGAGGTGGGTGCCCTCGTGCAGTTCCTGTCCGTCCGGCTCGCCGGACAGCCCGATCGAGGCGTAGGCGGACTGGCCCGGCGCAAGGGTGACCACGGCCTGCGGGATGCTTTCGCGGAGGACCGGGAAGGCGGCCTGGGCGTCGTCGAAGCGGAGCGCCGGCGCGTGGTACGCGTAGCAGGGTACGGAGCCGGTGTTGGTCGCCGTGAGCAGCAGGTGGTTGATGGGGCGGCTCACCTTGCTGACGGTGACCTTGGTGTTCGAGCCGGTGCAGGTGACGGGGGACTTGCTGCCGCTCCCGGTGGCGCCGGCGCCGCTCTTCCCGCTCTTGCTGCCGCCGGTGGAGCCCTTGGACGCGGCGGAGACGTTCTCGGCGGGGGCATTGGCCGTGCCGCTGTTGGTCCCCTTGGCGTCCTTGGCGTCCTTGGTGTCCTTGCCCGTGTCGGGGGTGGTGGCGGTGGCGCTCGCCGCCGGAGCCGCCGCGCCTGCCTTGCCGTCGTTCCCGTTGTCGTTGCCGCCACAGGCGGTGAGCGAGAGGGCGGCCAGGAGGGCGGTCGCGGCGAGGGCGGTGGTGCGGATGTGGTTGCTGCGCATGGTGGTACTCCCCGTGTGTGGGCTGGTGATGTCGTTCGGTCAGTTGTGGCAGATCAGGACCATGACGATCGCGGTGGACACGATCACCACTCCGATGGCCACGGCATCGACGAGCTCGATGCGGAAGTGGATTCGCACTGCGTTGTCCCGGTGGTCGCTGCGGTGTGGTCACAGATTGCGGGGCGGCAGATTCCGGCCGCAACGCCGAACAGCCCATTGGGGATGCTGGAATGCCTGCGCGTACTGTGACCTGGGCAGATTCCACGTCCCTGGAACGGTGTTCCGGGACGGACCAGGAGGGGGAACGCCGCAGTGGCGACGCCGGAGGCCGTTGAGTTCGCGGCCCTGCTGAAGGAACTGAAGGACCGCTCGGGGCGCAGCTACGGGGTTCTCGCCGGGAGATTGCACGTCAGCACGTCGACGCTGCACCGGTACTGCAACGGTGAGGCCGTGCCCAATGAGTTCGCCCCGGTGGAACGGCTGGCGCGGCTGTGCGGGGCGGTACCGGACGAGCTGGTGGAGCTGCACCGGCGGTGGATCCTGGCGGACGCGGCGCGGCGGCGCCCGGCCGCTGCTGCGGAGCCGGTTCCGGGGACGGTTGCCGATGGCGCGGTTCCGGGCGCGGTTCGGGATGCGGCTCCCGATGCGGATCCGGATGCGGTTCGTGAATCCGGGGCCGGGGCTTCGGCCGGGGATTCGTCCGGAGGCCGGGATGTCGAAGTGGGCGAGGGTGGCGGCGGTGCGCCCGCACCCGTGGCAGCGTCCGGTGGGGCGAGGCGACCATGGCGGTTCCTGTCCTCCTCGCGGGCGCGCGTGCTGCTCGCGGTCGTCGCCGTCGTCGCGCTGACCGTGCCCACCTCGATCGTCATCGGCAGGATGTCGGGCTCGGACGACGATCTGAGCAGTGCCTCCGCCGTGGACGGCCGGGACGCGGACACGCCCCGGCCCGACCTGAACGGCGGCGCCGCGAGCGTCACCGCGTCGCCCGACGGGGTGAAGAAGTCGGGTAGGCCCGTACGGTCCGGCACGGCGACCGCCTCGTCCCCGGCGCCCGGTGGCGCCTCGGCCTCGTCCGGCGGCCACGGCTCGGGAGCCGGGGCGGGTGGGCAGCAGAGCGGGGGTGTGCCGCTGACCGCCACCATCAGCTCGTACAACTGGGATTCGCCCTGCGGCCAGCACTACGTGCTGAACCAGGGACCGGACGATGTACCTCCGCCGCCCCCGCCGCAGGACTACCGCAGCTGGGCGCGGGCGCTGGGCGGGGTGGACGGCGGTCGCATGCTGCTCGAAATCACCGTGCAGGGGAAGTCCGAGGAGGCCGTCGTGCTGAGGGGACTGCATGTGCGGACGCTGTCCCGGAAGGCGCCGCTGCCGTGGTCGGCGTACTCGATGGGGGAGGGGTGCGGGAGCGGCATCACGCCGCAGTCGTTCGACGTGGACCTCGACGACAACCGGCCGACCCTCACCCCGGTGGCGGGGCAGCAGGGGGACACACGGGTGCCGCCGAAGGACTTCCCGTTCCGGGTGTCCTCCACCGATGTGGAGGTGTTCGACCTCGACGCACACGTCGAAGGGCACGACGTCAGCTGGTACCTGGAGCTGGAGTGGAGCAGCGGCGGCCGGGAGGGGACGCTGCGCATCGACGACGGCGGGAAGCCGTTCCGTACCAGCGGCATCAAGACCCGGCCGCTGTACACCTACTGGCACGAAGACGCCCAGTGGAAGACCGCCCAGTAGCGCCCGCACCGGGGAACGCGCACGGCCCGGTGCGGTGACCGCGTGACTGCGGTCGCCGCACCGGGCCGATGCGTACGGGCGGGGGTCCGGGCCGGGGCCCGGACGGCACTCCGGATCAGAGGCGCTCGGGCGTCCTGATGCCGAGCAGGGCCATGCCCTGGTGCAGGGTGCGGGCGGTGAGGTCCGAGAGGAAGAGGCGGTTCTCGGCCACATCTCCCGGAACCTCGGGCTTCAGTACCGGGCACTGGTCGTAGAACGTCGTGAAGAGCGACGACAGCTGGTAGAGGTACGAGGCCAGCTTGTGCGGCTCGTACCCGGCGGCGACCTCGGCCACGACCTCTGCGAACTGGTCCAGGTGCAGGGCCAGCGCGCGCTCGGCCGGGGCCAGCTCCAGCTCCGGGTGGGGCTGGGACTTCAGCTCGCCCGCCTTGCGCTTGATGGACCGGGACCGGGCGTGCGCGTACTGGATGTACACGCTCGTGTCGCCGGTCAGCGACACCATCTGGTCCAGGTCGAACTTGTAGTCGCGGGCGGCCGACGTCGACAGGTCCGCGTACTTCACGGCGCCGATGCCGACCTGCGTGGCGCGCTCGGTGATCTCGTCCTCGCTGAGGTCCTTCGCCTTCTCGCGCACGACGGTGGAGGCCCGGTCGATCGCCTCGTCGAGCAGGTCCTGAAGCCGGACCGTCTCGCCCTCACGGGTCTTGAACGGCTTGCCGTCCTTGCCGAGCACCGTGCCGAAGGGGAGGTGCACGGCCTTGACGTCCTCGTTCAGCCAGCCGGCCCGGCGGGCCGTCTCGAAGACCATCTTGAAGTGCAGGGCCTGCCGGGCGTCCACGACGTACAGCAGGGTGTTCGCCTTGAGGTTCTGGACCCGGTCGCGGATCGCGGAGAGGTCCGTCGCCGCGTAGCCGTAGCCGCCGTTCGACTTCTTGACGATCAGCGGCGCCGGGTTGCCGTCCGGGCCCTTCACGTCGTCGAAGAAGACGCAGAGCGCGCCCTCGGAGCGGACGGCGACGCCCGACTCCTCCAGGATGCGGCAGGTCTCCTCAAGCATGTCGTTGTAGCCGGACTCGCCGACGATGTCGGGGTCGCGGATCTCCATGTCGAGCTTGTTGAAGACGGAGTAGAAGTAGATCTTCGACTCGTCGACGAAGCGCTGCCACAGGGAGAGGGTCTCCTCGTCACCGGCCTGGAGGGCCACGACGCGGTCCCGGGAGCGGGCCTTGAACTCCTCGTCGGAGTCGAAGAGCGCGCGCGAGGCCTTGTAGAGCCGGTTCAGCGAGGACATGGCGGCCTCGCCTTCCGCCTCGCCGCCGGCGCCCTCGTGGGTCAGCTCGCCCGGGTGCTCGACCAGGTACTGGATGAGCATGCCGAACTGGGTGCCCCAGTCGCCGATGTGGTGCCTGCGGATCACGGACTCGCCGGTGAACTCCAGGATCTGCACCATCGCGTCACCGATCACGGCGGAGCGGAGGTGGCCGACGTGCATCTCCTTGGCCACGTTCGGCTGCGCGTAGTCGATGACCGTGGTGCCCGCGTCGCTGTTGTACGGCACACCGAGCCGGCCCTCGTCGTCCGCGGCGCGGGCGGCGAGGGTCTCGACGATCGCCCTGTCGGCGAGCGTGACGTTGAGGAAGCCGGGGCCGGAGACCTCGATCTCCTTGATCAGGCCGCCCGCCGGGATCGCGGCCGTGACCTGGGAGGCGAGCTCGCGCGGGTTGCCCTTGAGCTTCTTGGCGAGGGCCAGGATGCCGTTGGCCTGGAAGTCGGCCCGGTCGCTTCGTCGCAGCAGCGGGTCCGCGGTGCCCGCATCCGGCAGAGCTGCCGTCAGGGCGTCCGCCAGCTGCTGCTGGAGCGTGGAAGCGAGGGAATTGACCGAGCCGTGCTCAGGCATGGGACGGGCTGCCGTTTCCGTAGGAGTACAAGGGATCACACCCAGTATTCCACGGGCGGTAAAGCCGTTTTCTTCGCGCGGGCCGTAAGCCGTTTTCGCGCCGCCGGTGGACCTGGGAGAATGGGCGGAGCCCCTATGAGTCCCACAAGGGTGTTCCTACGAGTCCTACAAGAGAGAAGGACGTGCAGACCGTGGCTCAGAGTCAGAGCAGCACCGAGGCCGACTGGGTCTCCCGCTTCGCGGACGATGTCATCGCCGAATCGGAGCGTCGTGCGCCTGGCAAACCGGTCGTCGTCGCGTCCGGCCTCTCCCCGTCGGGCCCGATCCACCTGGGCAACCTCCGCGAGGTCATGACCCCGCACCTGGTCGCCGACGAGATCCGCCGCCGCGGGTACACCGTCCGGCACCTGATCTCGTGGGACGACTACGACCGGTACCGCAAGGTCCCGAACGGTGTCCCGGGCATCGACGAGTCCTGGGCCGAGCACATCGGCAAGCCGCTGACCTCGGTGCCCGCCCCGGCCGGGTCCGCGTATCCGAACTGGGCCGAGCACTTCAAGGCCGCCATGACGGCCGCGCTGGACGAGCTGGGCGTCGAGTACGACGGCATCAGCCAGACCGAGCAGTACACGGCGGGCGCCTACCGCGAGCAGATCCTGCACGCGATGAAGCACCGCGCCGACATCGACGCCGTCCTCGACCGGTACCGGACGAAGAAGGACCCGGCCGCCGCGGGTGCCAAGGGCGGCAAGAAGCCGCAGCAGCAGAAGAAGGTCGACGAGGCCGAGCTGGAGGCCGAGGCGGGCTCCGGCGCGGCGAGCGAGGACGACGGCAGCGGCGGTTCGGCGGGCTACTTCCCGTACAAGCCCTACTGCGGCAACTGCGAGAAGGACCTCACGACCGTCACGTCGTACGACGACGACAGCACCGAGCTGAACTACACCTGCACGGCCTGCGGCTTCGCCGAGACCGTGCGGCTGAGCGAGTTCAACCGCGGCAAGCTGGTCTGGAAGGTCGACTGGCCGATGCGCTGGGCGTACGAGGGCGTGATCTTCGAGCCGAGCGGCGTTGACCATTCCTCGCCGGGCTCGTCGTTCGTCGTCGGCGGCCAGATCGTCCGCGAGATCTTCGACGGTGTGCAGCCGATCGGCCCGATGTACGCCTTCGTCGGCATCTCCGGCATGGCGAAGATGTCCTCCAGCAAGGGCGGCGTGCCGACCCCTGCCGACGCGCTGAAGATCATGGAGGCGCCGCTGCTGCGCTGGCTGTACGCGCGCCGCAAGCCCAACCAGTCCTTCAAGATCGCCTTCGACCAGGAGATCCAGCGGCTCTACGACGAGTGGGACTCGCTGGCCCGCAAGGTCGCCGACGGCTCGGTGCTGCCGGCCGACGCCGCCGCGTACGCGCGGGCCATCGGCACGGCCGCGGGTGAGCTGCCGCGCACGCCGCGCCCGCTGCCGTACCGCACGCTCGCCTCGGTCGTCGACATCACGGCCGGGCACGACGAGCAGACGCTGCGCATCCTGAGCGAGCTGGACCCGGAGAACCCGCTGACCTCGCTGGACGAGGCCCGGCCCCGTCTCGACCGGGCCGAGAGCTGGATCACCAACCAGGTTCCGGCCGAGGCCCGCACCATCGTGCGCGACGAGCCGGACAAGGAGCTCCTCGGCTCGCTGGACGAGCAGGGCCGGGAGTCGCTGCGGCTGCTCCTGGAGGGGCTGGACTCGCACTGGTCGCTGGACGGGCTCACCACGCTCGTCTACGGCGTGCCGAAGATCCTGGCGGGCCTGGAGCCGGACGCCAAGCCGACGCCCGAGCTGAAGGTCGCGCAGCGGTCGTTCTTCGCGCTGCTGTACCGGCTGCTGGTCGGCCGGGACACGGGGCCGCGGCTGCCCACGCTGCTGCTGGCCGTGGGAGCCGACCGGGTGCGCAGGCTGCTGGGCGCGTAGCGGTTCGGGATGTTCCGTACGGAGGGCCGTCACCCGGTGATTCGGATGGCGGCCCTCCGGCTCATGCGATGTGGTCCGCTTCTAGCTCGGCGTGGTAGCGGTTCTTGAACTCCGGCATCATGCGGCGGATCAGCGCCGCGCTGCGCGGGTGCCTGACGTTGTGGCCGTCCGTGACGTGTATGTCCAGGGCGTCGACGCTCGGGTAGTCGTTGTGCTGGTTCACGAACGCGGCGAACACCTCGTACGCGATCGCGGCGAACTCCGCGTCCTCCTGCGCCCACTCGGCCGGGTCGGGGTCCGGGGTCGGCTCGGGCTCCTGCGGTTGTTTGTGGAGCTGCGGCTGATCTTGTGCCTGTGCCTGTGCCTGGTCCGGGGCCTGGTGGTTCTGCTGGAGCTGTTCCTGCGGCTGGTGCTCCGCGGTACGGGGGCCGGGGACGGCGCCGATCGTGCCCACGTTGCCCAGGGGGCGGGTGCGGCCGCCGGGGCCCGAGGGGACCATCACCGGGGTCGGCTCCAGGCCCTCGACGTACGTCGGGTTGTAGGCGCTCTCGTACGCGTCGTCCGGTACCTGGGGCGCCGCGAACCAGGGGCTCTCGTGGGAGCCGGGGCCTTCCTGGGGCCATTCCTCGGCAGCGGCGGGGTCGGACGGGTGGTTGTGCCGCTGGTACTGGTGGTTCTGCTGATACTGCTGGTGCTGCGGCTCGTGGTGTTCGTGCTGCTGTTGGTGGTGCTCGTGCTGTTGGTGGTGCTCGTGTTGCTGGGCGTACGGCAACTCGGGCTGGGGCACGCCCGATTCGACCTGGGCCAGGGCCTGGGCCTGGGCGGGGGCGGGGGGCAGCAGGGCCGGTTCGATGCCCGAGGCGGCCAGGCCGGCCGGGGCGGTCTCGGCCAGCGGGACTCCGTACTTCGCCAGGCGCAGCGGCATCAGGGACTCGACGGGGGCCTTGCGGCGCCAGTTGCGGCCGAAGCGGGCCTGGAGGCGGGCCTGGTAGATCAGCCGGTCCTGTTCGAGCTTGATGACCTGCTCGTACGACCGGAGCTCCCAGAGCTTCATCCGGCGCCAGAGCCGGAACGTCGGTACGGGGGAGAGCAGCCAGCGGGTGAGGCGGACGCCCTCCATGTGCTTGTCGGCCGTGATGTCGGCGATCCGGCCCACAGCGTGCCGGGCGGCCTCGACGGAGACCACGAACAGCACCGGGATGACCGCGTGCATGCCGACGCCGAGCGGGTCGGGCCAGGCCGCGGCGCCGTTGAAGGCGATCGTCGCTGCGGTCAGCAGCCAGGCGGTCTGGCGCAGCAGCGGGAACGGGATGCGCAGCCAGGTCAGCAGCAGGTCCAGGGCGAGCAGGACACAGATGCCCGCGTCGATGCCGATCGGGAAGACCAGCGAGAAGTCGCCGAAGCCCTTTTGGAGGGCGAGCTCGCGCACTGCCGCGTACGAACCCGCGAACCCGATCGCGGCGATGAGCACCGCACCGGCGACCACGAGACCGATGAGTATCCGGTGGGTGCGTGTCAGCTGCATCGCGGCCACCCGCGTTCCCCTCCCCGTTTCCCGTATCCGACGTCATGTTCTGGCGTCGTGCTGCGACTTCTGGCGGGCACAGCCTGGCACATGAGGACGCGGGGTGTTGCGCGGGGAGGGGCGAAGCCCGGTACTCGGGGGAGTACCGGGCTTCGTGGAACTGCTTCCGGACAGGGGCGTTGCCACGGCCTGTCCGGCGGATCGGGGGCGTTGCCGGACCGGCCCTAGCTCGTCTTCCTGACGGACGACTTGTGGGTGGAGGTCTTCCTGTCCGTCGACTTGCTGTCGGAGGAGTCGTTGTCGGAAGCCTTGGGGGCACCCGCCTTGTCCGTGGCCTTCTCGCTCGGCGTGGTCGAGCCGGACTGGTCGTCCGACGCCGTGCCGGTGGCGGCGACAGCGGCCACCGCTTCCTTGGCCGCCTTCTCGGCGCCCTTGCGGATGTCGTCGGCGGAGGGGGTCTTCGCGCCCGCGTAACCCGCACCGTTGTAGGTGAGGGTGATGACGACGTTCCCCGTACGGGTCACGACCGTCGCGTACTTGAAGTCCTCTTTCGTCTTGGTGAGGTCGTAGGTGATCCCGGTGGCCTGCTCGCCGATGCCGCTGACGGGCGCTTCGGCGACCTTCTTGGCGCCCTCGGTCGCCTTGGCCTTGGCGACCTGCTTCTCGAAGTCCTGCTGTGCGCGCTTGGCGCCGCTGCCCAGGGCCTGGTCCGAGTCGAAGCGGGTGAAGCCGACGTCGAGCCAGCGGTACTGGGAACCCTTCACGCCGTTGTCGTCGAGGCCGTTCCAGGAGCAGCCGGCGCGGTACGCGGTGTCACTGGAGCTGGAGGCCCTGCCGTTCTTGGACTTCGCCGAGGGAACCAGGGAGGTGACCGTCTTCTTGCTGATCGACTTGCACGGGTCGGGCAGTGCGGAGAACTTCGCGGGCTCGACGGTCGGTTCCGCCTTCTTGCTCGCGCTCGGCGATGCGGACGACGCGGACGAGCCCGATTCCTTCTTGTCGCCGGAGTCCGACGAGCAGCCGGCGACGACGAGCATCACCGGAACGGCGGCGCAGGCGAGTATGCGGGAGAGTCGCGGGGCTGAACGGTGCATGGTTCCTTCACTCGGGTGGCGCGGCGGTCGGGCTGCCAGGGGGTCGGGCGGGCGGTCGGCGGGTGCTCCGGCGGGTGTCCCGGAAGCTGTTCCGGAGGGTTTTCCGGAGGGCCACGGTACGACGGACTGCGACCGGATGCCGCCTCGGCCGGGGAACCGGCGGTCGTGGGTGGTGTGGGTCGGGGCGGCCCGGGACGGGGTTATTCGCTGAACTCCTCGACCAGCTTCCGGGCCAGTGCCTGGGCCTTCTCCTGCAGTTCCTTGCTGTCGGGGACCACGGTGGAGTCGGCGGGCTGCTCGGTGTACTCGACGGTCACGATGACGTTCGATGTGCGGAATACCACGCTCACCGTGCGGTGCTGTGCGGTGGAACCTGCCCGGGTGAGCAGATCGTCCAGAAATGCGCTGTCGCCGAGGTCGTCGAGGACGCGCGGCTGAATGCTTTCGTCCGGGGTGCCGGTGCCGTCGTCTGTGCTCCCGTCGTCGGTGTTCCCGCCGTCTGTGTTCCCGTCGTCGGTGTTCTCGCTGTCGGAGTTCCCGTTGTCGGAGGCGGGGGAGGTCAGGGCGTGGGAGGCGGGGTCGGACGCGTCATCGGAAGCTTCGTCGGAAGCGGCGGGGGGCTTCTGCTTCTTCGTGTCCTCCGGGTTCTCCGAGTTCTTCGTGCTGCCGGGGGCCGCGGAGGGCGAGGACAGATCGGCGGCGGTCTCCTTCTTCGTGTACACCTCGCGGGCGCGGTCGTCGTCGCTCACCGAGGGGTCGTAGGACACGACGCGTTCGAAGTCGATGAACAGCGTGTGCGAGGAGGGCGGCCCTTCGGACTTCCAGCGGCAGCCGACCCGGCGGTCGGTGTCGTAGGTGACGGCGGCGGTGCCCTCGTACACCTTCTTCTGCTGCTCCTCGGCGAGTTCGGCGGCGCCCGGGAGCAGGTCCTTCAGCGTGGACGACTCGACGGCGCGGCAAGGCTCGGGAAGGGTGCGGTACTTGCCGGGGGCCGCGGCGGCGACAGTTGCCTCGCCGGGCTTGTTGTCGGCTGCGGAACCACCGGTTCCGGTGTCGGCGCTGCAGCCGACGACGAACGCTGCCAGTAGCGCGGTGCCGGTTACGTAGGCCATTCGTCGCACGGTCCTGGGCTCCCTTCGTGCGAAAAACGGTTGCCGCTCGATGGCGACCGGTGGACACAATGTGTATCGCACGCGCCGCTGTGAATGCCGGTCGACCGACTTATATGCCGACCTTGGCACCGGTTTTGCGCTTTCAGGCTTTTCGGGGGAATCGAGGAACTATGTCGTATGTAGAGGTGCCGGGCGCGAAGGTCCCCATCCGTATGTGGGCCGACCCGGCGTCGGTCGAGGACGTCGCGATGCAGCAGCTGCGCAATGTGGCCACGCTGCCCTGGATCAAGGGTCTCGCCGTCATGCCGGATGTCCACTTCGGCAAGGGGGCGACGGTCGGTTCGGTGATCGCGATGCACGGTGCGGTCTGTCCGGCGGCGGTCGGCGTGGACATCGGCTGCGGAATGTCCGCGGTGAAGACCTCCCTGACGGCCAATGACCTGCCGGGCGACCTGTCCCGGCTGCGGTCGAAGATCGAGCAGGCCATTCCGGTGGGCCGCGGCATGCATGACGAGGCCGTGGAGCCGGATCAGCTGTACGGCTTCCGGGCGCCGGGCTGGGACGACTTCTGGGGGCGGTTCGACGGGGTGGCCGATGCGGTCAAGTTCCGTCAGGAACGTGCCACGAAGCAGATGGGCACGCTCGGATCGGGCAACCACTTCATCGAGTTCTGCCTCGACGAGTCGGGTTCGGTCTGGCTGATGCTGCACTCCGGATCGCGGAACATCGGCAAGGAACTGGCCGACTTCCACATCGGGCAGGCGCAGAAGCTGCCGCACAACCAGGATCTGATCGACCGGGACCTGGCGGTGTTCATCGCCGACACCCCGCAGATGGCGGCGTACCGGAACGACCTGTTCTGGGCGCAGGAGTACGCGAAGTACAACCGCGCCATCATGATGGCGCTCTTCCAGAACGTGGTCCGCAAGGAGTTCAAGAAGGCCAAGGTGACCTTCGAGCCGGTCATCTCCTGCCACCACAACTATGTGGCGGAGGAGCGGTACGAGGGCATGGACCTGCTGGTCACGCGGAAGGGTGCGATCCGTGCGGGTTCCGGGGACTTCGGGATCATCCCGGGGTCGATGGGCACCGGTTCGTACATCGTGAAGGGCCTCGGGAACGAGAAGTCGTTCAACTCGGCCTCGCACGGCGCCGGTCGGAAGATGAGCCGGAACGCCGCGAAGCGGCGCTTCTCGACGCGCGACCTGGAGGACCAGACGCGGGGTGTGGAGTGCCGTAAGGACTCCGGCGTCGTGGACGAGATTCCGGCCGCGTACAAGCCGATCGAGCAAGTCATCGAGCAGCAGCGCGACCTGGTGGAGGTCGTCGCCAAGCTCAAGCAGATCGTGTGCGTGAAGGGCTGAGCCCTGACCGGGGGCTTCGCGTACGGCTGGGCCTCGATCGAGGGCCCGGCCGGAGGTCTTTGCGCACGGTTGGACGAAGGAGCCCGGGGCGCGGGTGGTGTGTCCCGGGCTCCTTCCTGTTCGGGTTCGTGTTCGGTTCCTGCTCAGGTTCCGGTTCGGGTTCCTGCTCGGTTCCTGCTCGGGTTCCTGCTCGGGTTCCTGTTCAGGCGGTGCGGTGGACCTTGGAGTTGGAGGCCTGGGCGCGGGGGCGGACCACCAGGAGGTCGATGTTGACGTGGCTGGGCCGGGTGACCGCCCAGGTGATGGTGTCGGCCACGTCGTCGGCGGTGAGGGGTGCGTCGACGCCCGCGTACACCTTGGCAGCCTTCTCGGTGTCGCCGCGGAAGCGGGTGGTGGCGAACTCCTCGGTCTTGACCATGCCGGGGGCGACCTCGATGACGCGGACCGGGGTGCCGACGATCTCCAGGCGGAGGGTCTCGGCCAGGACGTGCTCGCCGTGCTTGGCGGCCACGTAACCGCCGCCGCCCTCGTAGGTGGAGAGGCCCGCGGTGGACGAGAGGATCACGACCGTGCCGTCGCCGCTCCCGGTGAGGGCGGGGAGCAGGGCCTGGGTGACGTTGAGCGTGCCGATGACATTCGTCTCGTACATCTGGCGCCAGTCGGCGGGGTCGCCGGTGGCGACGGGGTCGGCCCCGAGCGCGCCGCCCGCGTTGTTGACGAGGACGGCGAGGGTACGGAACGCCGTGGCGAACTCGTTCACCGCATCGCGGTCGGTGACGTCCAGCGCGTAGGCCGTCGCATGGTGGCCCGCGTCGTTGATCTCGGCGGCGAGCGCCTCGATGCGGTCCTTGCGGCGGGCGGTCAGTACGACGCGGTAGCCGGCGGCGGCCAGCTGCCGGGCGGTCGCGGCGCCGATGCCGCTGCTCGCTCCGGTGATGACGGCGATCGGGGTGGCGGCCATGGCGGACTCCTCGGACAGCTGATCGGTACGGGGCCAGGATAGGCAGGCGCGGGGTCAGTGGTTGCGGGGGGCGTACATGATCACGGCCATGCCGGCCAGGCAGATGAGCGCGCCGATCACGTCCCAGCGGTCGGGGCGGTAGCCGTCGGCGACCATGCCCCAGGCGATCGAGCCGGCGACGAAGACACCGCCGTACGCGGCGAGGATGCGGCCGAACTCGCCGTCCGGCTGGAGCGTGGCCACGAAGCCGTAGGCGCCCAGCGCGAGGACGCCCGCCCCGATCCAGATCCAGCCCCGGTGCTCGCGTACGCCCTGCCAGACCAGCCAGGCGCCCCCGATCTCGAAGAGCGCGGCGACGACGAACAGGGCGACGGAGCGGGCGATCGACATGGGGGCAGCGTGTCATGGGAGGGGAATGGCGCGCCGAACCGGTCGGTAAATACGGATAATTCTGGACGATCTGTATCTTCGGGGCATGGTAGTGACACGTAGAGCCGCGCGAGCCGTCTCGGTGGTGCTGACTTCGACGGCGGTGCTTGCTGCGGCTGTGGTGCTGGCTGAGACTGCGGTGCTGGGGGCGGGGGTCGCGGCCGCTGCGCCCACCATGGCCGTCGCGCCTTCCGTGGTCCCCGAGGCGTCCGGGATCCCTGAGCGTTTCGTGGCCATTGCGCCCGAGGCCGATGTGTCGCACCACGGGTATGTCCTGCTGCGGGGTGCGGGGCTCAGGGTCCGGGTGCGGACCGAGAACCACGGTCCGTCGAACCTGGCAGGCGTGACCGTGCGGGTGCGGACATCGGTGGCGCTCGCCTGGCGGCAGAAACTTCCGCAGAACTGTCTGCAGGCCGACCGGTGGACCGTGCTGTGCCGGACGGACGAGCTGCGCGCCGACGGGGCGGAGGAGCGGCGGCTTGCCCTCGAACTGAGGCTTGCGGGGCGGCCGGACGAGGTCGTCGTGCGGGTCGACACGCTGTGGAACGGCGGAGCGACCGACCGGAACCCCAGGAACGACGACCACGAGGTGCTGGCTCCGGCCACCCGGGACGAGTACGTGTTCTGAGCCCCGGCCGGTGATGCGGGTTCTGAATCCCCGGCCCGTGATGCGGGTTCTGAATCCCTGGCCGGTGATGCGGGCCCCGCGCTCATCGGGTGAGTGCGGCCCGCAGGGCCGCCGGGTCGGCGTGGTCGCTCGCCCAGGCGATGTAGCCGTCGGGGCGGACGAGCAGGGTGGTGGTGCGGTCGCCCCGCCAGTGGGCGTGCACCAGTGGGGTCGGTGATGCCGGAGTGGCGGCGCCGCCGGGTGTGACGAGGACGAAGGTGCCGTCGCGCAGCAGCTGGTGCAGGCGGCCCTCCCGCAGGCTCAGGTCGGGGGCGCGCTTCGCGGTCAGCGGATGCGCACCGCGCGGGGCCGGGTAGGCGATCGAGATGCCGGAGACCATGCCGATGGCCTTGTCGGAGGCGGGCCGGATCGCGGACAACACCTTGGCGGCGATGGTCCTGACCGTCCGCTGGAGCGGGGTGCGGGCCATGGCGAGGCGGACGAGCGCGCCGCTGGAGCGGAGCACTCTCGTGCCGACCGGGTGCCGTTCGGCGTGATAGCTGTCGAGGAGCGCTTCCGGGTCGGCCGAGTGCCCCCGCAGTACGGCGGCGAGCTTCCAGGACAGGTTGGCGGCGTCCTGGAGGCCGGTGTTCATGCCCTGGCCGCCCGCGGGCGAGTGGACGTGGGCGGCGTCCCCGGCGAGGAAGACCCGGCCGGTGCGGTACGACGGCACCTGACGTTCGTCGCTGTGGAAGCGGGAGATCCAGCGGGCGTCGTGCATGCCGTAGTCGGTGCCGAGGGCGAGGCGGCTGATCTCGCGCAGCTCTTCGAGGTCGACCGGGTCGCTGTCGGCGGCCTGGTGCGCGCGGTCCCACCCCATCACGCGGTACCAGCCGTCGCCGAAGGGGGCGATGAAGGCGAAGGCGTCCCCCGTGCCGTTGACCGTCAGGAGGCCGGGGGGCTCCTCGGTGAGCCGGACGTCGGCGAGGACCATCGACCGGATCACGGACTTGCCGGGGAAGGGGAGCCCGAGCGCCTGGCGCACGGAGCTGCGCATTCCGTCGGTGCCGACGAGGTAGCGGGCGGCGAGAGCGGTCCGGCCGCCGTCCGGCTCGCGCAGCTCGGCGGTGACGGAATCCGATCCGGCGTCCTGGTGGAGCGCGGTCAGCTCCGTGTCGTAGCGGAAGTGCACGCCGGCGGTGCGGGCCCGGCGCTCCAGCAGGCGCTCCACCTGGTACTGCGGGGTGATCAGCACGAAGGGGAAGCGGGTGTGCAGCCGGGAGAGGTCGAGCGAGAGCTTGCCGAAGAAGCGCAGGGAGCTGAGGGGAGTGCCCGTCTTGATCAGCTCGTCGGCCAGGCCGCGGCTGTCGAGCAGTTCGAGTGTGCGGGCGTGCACGGCGAAGGCGCGCGTCATGTTGCTCGTCCTGTGCGGGCGGCGCTCCGCGAGCGTGACGGAGACGCCCTGGGCGGCGAGATCTCCCGCGAGCAGCAGGCCGGTGGGGCCCGCGCCCACGATGAGTACGTCGACGGTCTCGGGTGCGGTGCTCGGGGTGGTGGTCATGGCTGCCTCCTTGGCCCGTTCATCAGCTGTCACCTACGTGCCAACGAGCGTTGGTCAACGCTTGTTGGCAACGGTAGTCCCGACGCGGCTGGCATGTCAACGATTGTTGGCCTACATTTGTTGGCATGACAAAGCCGCCCGCCGCCGCGCCCCGCCGCTCGGATGCCACCAAGGCCGCGATCCTCGACGCCGCGCGCGAGCGGTTCGCCGCCGACGGGTACGAACGCGCCACCATCCGGGCCATCGCCCGCGACGCGAACATCGACCCGTCGATGGTCATGCGCTACTTCGGCAACAAGGAGGGTCTGTTCGCCGCCGCCTCCGTGATCGATCTGCGGATACCCGAGCTGGGGGCGATGCCGGGCAAGCACGTCGGTGCGGTCCTCGTCGCGCATTTCCTGGACCGCTGGGAGGGCGACGACGTGCTCACGGGCATGCTCAGGGTCGGGGTCACCAACGAAGCGGGCGCGGAGCGGATGAGGGCGGTCTTCGCCGAGCAGATCGGCGCGGTCACGGCCGGTGTCTGCCCCGTTCCGGCGGAAGCGCCGCGCCGCGCGGTGCTCGTCGCCTCGCAGATACTGGGGATGGCGCTCACGCGCTACGTGCTGCGGTTCGGGCCCGCCGCCGAGATGTCGCGCGAGGAAGTGATCGCCTGGCTCGCGCCCACCATCCAGCGCTATCTGACCGCCGAGGCGCCGTAGCCCGACCCGGGCCGGACCGTACCGGGCGGGTGTTCGGGCAGGGGTGGGGCGGCTCCGGGAAGGGGGGATGAGTTGTCTGCTTCGTACACTCTCCGCATGTCGCAGAAGTCCCAGCCCCGCCGCAGTGCGCTGATGGCCGAGCTGACCGTCGAGTCGCGCCGCTACATGGCCGCCTACGCGCTTTTCAACCAGGCCGTCGCGGACCACCTGCGGCTGCACCCGACCGATCTCCAGTGCCTCAACCTGCTCGGTCTGGAGGCGGCGCCGGTCACCACGGGCCGCGTCGCGGAGCTGACCGGGCTCACCACGGGATCGGCGACCCGGCTGGTCGACCGGCTGGAGCGGGGCGGGTATGTGACGCGCCGGCGTGACACCGTCGACCGGCGACGGGTGCTCGTCGCGACCGTGCCGGAGCGGATGGCGGAGATCGGCGCGGTGTGGGAGCGGCTGAACGGGGCGTGGGCGGCGATGTTCGAGGCGTACGACGACGACGAAGTGGCCCTGCTCATCGCCCACATGCGGCGGACGGTCGAACTGAGCGCGTCGCAGGTCGAGGCGTTGCGGGAGGGCGGCGGGTGACGGGTCCGACGGCGGCCCCCGGGGCTACGCGCCGTCCGCGGGCGTGGGCGCGAACTCGTGGAGGGCCTTCGTGACGATCGCTTCCAGATGGGAGTGGTGGGCGCCCCGCCAGTAGACGCGGTCGCACTCCGTGCACTGCGCGAAGACGTCGTACGAGCGCCGGGTGCCGTGCTCCAGGTGGTCGCTGACCATGTCCTTGTCGGCCACCTTCAGCGGGCCGTTGCAAGCGGTGCACCTGGTCCAGGGTGCGAGGTGCGGATTGAACCGCTCCAGTACGTCGCGGAGTTGGTCCTCCGGCCGGTCGCTGTAGACGTACGCCCCGGCCCAGATCTCCCGCCGGTGCAGCAGCCCGCGGTCCCGCGAGAGCAGTACGCGCCGCTCGTCCGCCGACCGGGCGGCCAGTGCGGGATCGCCGATGTCCTCGCTCTCGTACGCCGCGTCGACCCCCAGCAGCCGCAGCCGCCGCGCCAGCGTGCCGAGGTGGACGTCGAGCAGGAACCGCAGGGGCGCCCCCGGGACGTGCTGGGGGCGTTCCACGGCGCGCACCTCGACCAGTTCGCCGGCCCCCGGGATGTGCGAGACCGGTACGGGCCGGCCGTCGACCAGGATCTGTCCGGCCTCGGTGAGCGGGATGCCCAGCGACTCCACGACATGGCCGAGGGTGGAGGAGCCGTCGGTGATCACGGCCGTGCGTCCCCGGCGGCGTTCGTGTGCGACGAAGAGCCGCAGCTCGGGGGCGACTTCGAGGTGGATCTCCGGTCCGTTCACCTCGTCAGGATGTCATCGGCCGGGGTCTGTCAGCCAGGGGGTTTCGGTTGTCGGGTGCGTCGGGTGCGTCGGGTGCGTCGGGTGCGTCGGGTGCGTCGGGTGCGTCGGGTGCGGCGCGGGCTCAGGGGCGGAAGGCGTCGGCGTGTTCCTCCGTCCAGGCGGCGAAGGTGCGGGCCGGGTGGCCGGTCAGCCTCTCGGTGTCGCCGGTCACCTCGGCCGGGGTGCCGTCCGAGGCGGCCGAGTACGCGAGCAGCGCGTCGGCGAACGGCTCGGGCAGGAAGGCGGCCACGGACTCCTTCCAGGCCGCCCCGGTCACGGTGTTGACGGTGATGGGGCGCCCGGACGCGGCCGCCAGCAGGCCGACCTGTTCGGCGGCGGTGAGCGATTCGGGGCCGGTCAGGTGGTACGCCGCGCCCTGCAGCCGGGCGTAGGTGAGAACGGCGACGGCGGCCTCGGCGATGTCCGTTGTGTCGATGGGGCTGGTGTGGCTGTTGGGGTAGGGGAGGTCGACGGAGCCGTGGGTCCGTACCGACTGCGCCCACTGGTACGCATTGCTCGCGAAGGCGCCCGGCCGGAGCAGCGTCGTGGTGATGGGCGAGGCCATGAGGGCCTGCTCCACCGCGTGGTGGGAGGCGGCGATCGGGTTGTCCTGGGCATCCGGGGCGAGGACCGAGCTGGAGGAGAGCAGCACGATGTGGCCGACCCCGGCGGCCTCGGCCGCGGAGAGGAACGCGTCGATGCCGGACGGATCGGCGTAGAGGAAGACCGAGTCGACGCCGTCCAGGGCGGCCCCGAAGGTGGCCGGATCGCCGAGATCGCAGGCCACGACCGGTACGTCGGCGGGCAGTGCGGTGGCCGTGGCTGCGAGGTCTTCGGGGGTGCGCGAGGACGCGCGGACGGCGTGGCCGTCGCGGTGCAGCAGCGAGACGAGTGTGGAGCCGATACGGCCACGGCATCCGGTGACGAGAGTGGTCATGGTGGAGGAATCCCCTCTGAGGATATGGCTGCGATACGAATAAGCTGTGTGGCGCAGATAAATATCCAGGAGGCGGGGGCGGGCCGTCAAACGTTTTCGAACGTTGCGGGCCGTCGGCCGGGCCCGTGATCCGGTGCGCGGGTCGGCTACGGGTACGGCTGCGGCACAGCCGGTTGACGGGTGCGGTCGGGTGCGCCCCGTCGTCCGGTTCGCCGGCCAGCAGGACCTTGCGGTAGGCGCTCCGGTCGTCGTGGTTGCCGGGGCACGGGAGGGCGGGGGCGGTCAGTCCGGCCAGCAGTCGGGCCGCCTCCGCGTACTCGTCGGGGGCGCCGTGGTCCGCGATGTCGCCGGTGACCAGGACCGCATCCGGCTGTCTGGTCAGTGAGTTGAGGTATGTCACCACTCGGTGGGCCCGGTCCGTGGCCCGGTCGGTGCCGTCGAGATGCAGATCGCTGATGTGTGCCAGCAGCATCGGGTCGCCCCCCGTCACTCGATGAAATCGAAGGTGAAGCCAATGGGTTGCTCGCGCTAATGGGTTATTGGCCTTCAGGCATTAGATCGATGGATGGAGCGGGTGCGCAAGGGGCAGCGCGCAGCTCCTGCCCCGGCCTACAGTTCCGGTATGAAGATCATCGATCTCGAACCCGGCGATGCCCGCCTGGCCGGCGAACTGCTTCCCGTCCTGCGTGAGCTCCGCCCGCACCTCACCGAGGAACTCTTCCGGGAGGTGTACGAGAAGGGGTACGCCCAAGGCCTGCGGTTCAGTGCCGCCTACGACGGCGAGGGCGTCTGCGTGGGGGCGGCCGGGTGGCGCATCATCGACAACACCAGCCAGATCCGGAAGCTGTACGTCGACGATCTGGTGACCGCCGAAGCCGCCCGCTCCACGGGCGTCGGCCATCGGCTCCTCGGGCATCTCGAAGAGCGGGCCAGGCAGGCGGGTTGCCGGTATCTCAACCTGGACTCGGGCACGCACCGCACCGACGCCCACCGCTTCTATCTGCGGGAGCGGATGGACATCGTCGCGTTCAACTTCGACAAGGCCCTCGATCCGGACTGAGCGCGGCCGAGTTCGGGCACCCGGCCGAGACCGGCGTCCTCTGCCGGGAACAGCGTCTCCGCCGAGATCAGCGCCCTCCGCCGAGATCAGCGTTCTCCGTCGAGGTCAGCGTCCTCCCTGAGGTCCAGCCGCCAGTCGTTCGTCAGCAGCGCATGGCCGGGCGGGTACTCGAAGTCGCACTCGCCGATCAGCGTGAAGCCCGCCTTGCGGCACACCGCGTTCGACGCGGCGTTCCCCACGGACGGGTAGGCGTGCAGAAAGCGGTGCTTGCGCTCGGCCCGGGCCTGCCCGGCGACGGCCGTCGTCGCGGCCGTCGCGATGCCCAGTCCCTGGTATTCGGGGAGCACGGCCCACCCCGTCTCGTACACCTCCTGGCCCTGCCAGGTCCGCTCCCAGAAACCGATCGTGCCCACGGCGTCGGCCCCGTCCGACAAGGCGATGCGGAACATCCTGCCCCGGCCCGTGCGGTCCGCGCTCAGGCCCACGTAGCGCCCGTGACGCGCTATGAGCTGGTCCTCCGACTCGGGTCCGCCCAGGTGGTTCATCAGCTCCGGTGCGTTGGCACGGCGGAGCAGCTCCAGGTCGGCGTCCGACCAGGGCTCGATCCGTACGGACGACGAAGGGGTGCGTTCCATACCGGAACTGTAGGACGCAGCACTGACACCGGGGCGGCGAACGGCAATTGGCGGGTTCCGGCGGTGGACGGGCCCCGGGCGGGCGTCAGGGCGGCCGGCGCCAGGGCGATCAGTGCGGGGCGAAGGCCGTCGGGGGTACGCCGACCGTGGCCGTGAAGTCCCGGATCAGGTGGGCCTGGTCGCTGTAGCCGAGCTCCGCCGCGAGTGCCGCCCAGTCCACCTGCGGGTCCGCCTCGGCCCGTTCCAGCGCCTCGTGGATGCGGTAGCGCAGGATGACCCACTTGGGGCCGACGCCGACGTACGCGGCGAAGAGCCGCTGGAGCGAGCGCGACGACAGCCCCTCGATGCGGGCGAGTTCGTCGACCCGGCGCACCGTTCGGTCCGTGCGCACCAGGTCGACCAGGGCCATCGCTCGCTCGGCCTGCGGGTCCGGTTCCGGGCCGAGCGCCAGCAGGTACGTGTCGAGCGCCGCCACCCGCGCGTCCTCGTCCGCCGGGCCCAGGACGTCCGACGGCGGGGCGGGCGGGGTGAACACCTCGTCGGCGGGGAGCCGCCGCCCCGTCCATTCCGAGACCGGCCGGTCCGGCGCGAACGGCCGGAATCCGCCGGGCCGGAACTGCACCCCGCAGACCCGGCCCCGGCCCTCCAGCTTCTGCGTGAAGAGTTCCAGCCCGATGCCCGAGATCTCCGCGAACCCGGCGTCGCCCGTACGGGCCGGCCCGGCATCGCCCTCGTACCGCTGGAAGACCAGGTTCACGGACGGGTGCGGCACCAGGTGGGAGACGTACGGCTCGGTCAGGTCCCAGTCGATGAGCCAGTAGTGCTCCAGGTAGGGCCGCAGTTCGGCGGCGGGTTCGCGGCGGCGGAAACGTACCTGGGTGAAGAACTCAGGGGCGCCGACGATGCCCCGGGTGTCGCGTCGAGGACCGGCCATGGCGGCGATCCTATGGTGCGCGGACCGCCGGTGCGGGCGATGTCGCGTTTCTTCAAGCGCCGGGCCGCCCCGTCGTGCATCGTCGAGGGATGACGAAGATCAGCGAGTTGCTGGAGACGGCTGTCGGACCGGCCGTGACCGTGCTGGAGGGGATCGACGACAACAGCCTCGAAGCCCCCACGCCGTGCGCGGAGTACGACGTACGGGCCCTGATCAACCACCTCTTCCAAGTGATCGTCAACTTCCAGGCCCTGGCGGCCAGGGAGGAGACCGACTTCGGTGAGGCGCCGGACGTCGTCACCGGGGACTGGCGGGCCCGCTTCGGCGAGGAGACGGCAAAGCTGGTGGCGGCCTGGGCCGTGCCCGGCGCGGACGAGGGGACCGCGGGATCCATGGGCCTCCCGGCCAGGACCGTCGGAAACATGGTGCTGGGCGATCTGACCGTCCACGCCTGGGACCTGGCGCGGGCCACCGGCCAGGAGTTCACCCCGGACGAGTCCGTGCTGAGCGAGATCGGCCCAGGGCTGGCGGCGATGGCTCCGATGGCCCGGGAGGCGAAGGTGTTCGGCGAGCCCCACCCCGTGCCGGACGGGGCCGGCCCCTTCGAGGAGGTGCTGGCGCTGACCGGCCGTGATCCCGGCTGGCGGCCGCCCGGCGCCTGACGTCGTCGGCTGCGGGGCGGGTGTCCGGCGCTCCCGGTCCCGCCCCGACCCGCTGCCCCGACCCGGTCCCGGTCCCACCCGGCTCCGGTGGTCTATCGGCTCCACACATGCAGTGCGTCGCCCGCCTCCGACACCGTGTACCAGGTGCCGTCACCGAGTGCCGTGGGCGCTCCGGAAATCGGGAACGGGTACGTGATCCGCGCGATCACCCGCAGCTGCTCCCCGGCCGTGCTCACCAGCCAGTGGCGCTGCTCGCCGTACTCCTCGTCCCGCTCCGACGTACCGGCGATGACGGTCTCCTCGTCCAGGAAGCCGCACTCGTAGTCCCAGAGCGTCTCGTCGGCGTCCCGGTCGTCGGGATCGGCCTCGGGGTGGCGGGGGACGGCGTGCCCGGCGTCGAGTTCGGACAGTACGCAACCGTCGTCGACCCGGTGCACGCCGAGCATCTCCTCGTAATGAGTCACCGTCAGGAAGCGTTCGCCCGAGGGGCTCACCGCCGTCAGAATCCGTTCGTCGTTGCAGAACTGCTCGACGGAGAGCTTCTCGCCGTCCCACCGGCCCCAGCGCAGCGGCACCCCGTCCTGGCCCTCGCCGACGCTCAGCCCCATCCGGGCGGGGTCGGGATGCGGGACATGATGTGAACCGGCCGCCACCGTCTCCGTCTCCGCCCGGCCGAGCACCCGTCCGTCGGCGGCGTCGATGACCAGCCACTCGTCCAGAGCTTCCGGGTCGGGACCGGCCGCGGCGACGGGGCCGCGGATGTGGGCCCACACGAGCGTCCCGTCCGCGGAGAACACGGCCGAGCCGCTGTCCGCGTACAGATGGTTGTGATCGGACGCGTACTCCTCGTACGTGGTGTGCAGCGTGCGGCAACTGCCGTCCCAGCAGCCGTGCCCGACCTCCCAGCGCACCGCCCCCGTCGGGTCCACCGCGCGCACCGCGTGCACCCCGGTGAAGACGGCGAGATCACTGCCCGGAGCCACCGTGCAGGTGCCGAAGCCGCGGGGCCAGGGCGCGGGGAAGCGGACCGGCGCCGCGCCAGGGGTGCCGGGGGCGACGGCGACCAGCTCGGTGTCGCCGCGCTGGACGAGCAGGCGCCGGTCGTCTGCCGGCCGTCCGCCGCCGGACGCGGGCGGTGCGACCGGCCACCACAGGAGGTGCGGGGCGTCTGCCGCGTCCCGCGCACGGTCCAGCGGTGCGGCGAGCGTGGTGACAAGGCGTGCGGCGGCATCGGCCATGGGACGGGCCCTCCCCCTCAGTACGTGAGTGCGTCGACTCGAACGTGAGTGCATCGGTACGAGGAGAACCGTAAGGGGTGTTCCTGGGTCAGCCGTGGTACGTATCCGGGACGACGGCGACCGGGCAGGGCGCGTAATGCAGCACCGCGTGGTTGACCGGGCCCAGTTGGAGTCCGTGCCATCCGCTGCTCCGCCGGGCACCGACGACCAGGAGTTCGGCGTCCTCGGCGGCTTCGATCAGTACTTGGTGCGCCGGCCCCCGCGCGACCGACCGGTGGATGACGGTGCCGGATTCGTCCCCCTCCTGCGGCTGCGGAGCCTTCAGCGCCTTCAGGACCTCTTCGAGGTGTTCCTCGGCCTGCCGACGGTGCGGGGAAGCGGGGGCGCCCGGGAAGGGCGGATGGCTCAGGAGCTCGTGCGCGGGGCGGCGCCAGGCGCGTACGGCGGTGAGCTCGCCGTGGCGCGATGCGGCCTGGGCCAGGGCGAAGACGGCGGCGGCCGACGGGCTGGTGGCGTCGCTGATCCCGACGACGACACGGCCGGGTTCCGCCGGTGTGCGCGGCTGCACCGCCGGAATCACCACGACCGGGCAGTGGGACCGGCCGGCGAGCGCGAGGCCGACGGAGCCCAGGAGCATTCCCGCGATCCGGCCGCGGCCCCGGGAGCCCAGCACGACCAGCGCCGCCTCGTGGCTCTCCCGTACGAGTGCGGCCACCGGGTCCTCGGGCTGTACGTCGGCCACCACGCTCACCTCGGGCCTGAGGTCCTGCGCGCGGTCCCGGGCCGAGGCGACGAGATGCTCGGCGAGGATCTGCTCGGCGGGACGCCCGGTGTCGGCGGTGGGCCGCAGACCCTCGTAGTGCTCCCACAGCGATGCGTGCACGACGCGCAGGGGGCGCCGGGAGCGTGCGGCTTCCGCCGCGGCCCAGTCCAGGGCCCGCAGACTGCCCTCCGATCCGTCCACTCCGACGACTACCGGGAGCCGCATCACTCCCACCGCCTTCTCTGCTCGGTTCTGCCGGCCGGTTTCCTCCGGCGCTTCTTCCGGTCGCTCCTACGGTTCGATCGTCAGTACCCGGTCCAAGGGGCGGCGCGGTGTCCGTGGCCCGGTGGGCCCGTATCCCAGGCGGATGATCATCTGGGGGTGACCGTGGCCGTGGACCGGGTCGCGCAGGATCCAGCGCAGGTCCGGCCATTCGAGGGGCTGGGTCGCGAACGAGGTGGACACCGCGTCCAGCGTCGCGGTCAGCAGGACGCGTTCCAGCGCCTGACCGGCGCGCAGCCAGTCCACCGGGTGGTCGTGCTCGGTGCTCAGCAGGGCCAGCTGGGGCCGGTTCTCGAACAGGACGCGGGTCCGGTCGGCGAGGGCTGCGGTGCCGGTGAAATCGCGGTTGGTCGCTCTCTCGGAGGCATCGCGGGGGCCGAAGGCGTAGTCGGGGATTCCGTCGACCGGCGCGTCGGTCTTCGTGTACCGGACCCAGTGCCGCTGCTCCGCGTCCCGCGCCGGGTCGCCGCGGTCGTATCCCTCGGCGTCCCGGATCAGTTCGAGCACGGTGTCCAGATGGGTCGCGGTCAGGAACGCGAGGTCCGCGCCCTCGGTCCGGGCCGCGCGTACGAGACGTGCGCGGACGTCGTCGGGGACCGCCTGCTCGTCGAACGGGTAGCGGCTGGTGTGCCGGTCCGCGATCGCGGGGTGGAGAGCGCGGAGCGCTTCGTCGGCCTGCCCGCGGGAGGCGTCGGGGCGGCTTTCGAGGCGTACGGCGGCCAGGAACGCCGGATCCGACGGGTTGGGCAGCAGCGTGGTGTCCGCCCCCAGGCCGTGGTGGGCGGCGGACACCCGCAGGTTCAGCAGGGCCGCGCCGCAGCCGATGTGAAGCGCGCGGGTGGAGGGATCGGCCTCCGGCATCGCGCGCTCGAAGTCGGCCCGGAGGGCGAGGGTGCGGCTGCCGCGGCCGTAGCGGAAGAGCCAGGGCTGGGCGTTGTGCATGGACGGTGCGGCGGTGGCGTCGGCGACGAGGCCGGTCACCACCGTGTCGGTGAGCGTCTGGGTGGACATCTGACCCCCGGGGATCGGGAACTGTCGATGTCTCTCCAGCATGTATCAAGTACCGCCATGGCGGTATAGCGGGCGGTATGAGTGTTGATGAGGCTTTAGCGGCAAAGTTTGTATTTCCGGTGATTTCCGGGATCCCGTGAGGTGGGGCCGGGGGCGGGGACGCCCGGTCGGGGTGGATGGCTGTGCCGTGGTGCTCGGCATCGACCTGGGCGGTCCCTAGGCGACGGCCCCGAGGCGGTTGACCAGGTGGTGCCAGGCCTCCTCCAGGCGCTCCAGCGGCATGCCGCGCTCGGTGGTGAGGTGATGGACGAGGGCGGTGTCGACGGAGGCGAGCAGGGTGTGTGCGAGCAGTTCCGGATCGCCGGGTACGTTCGCCTGCCGCAGCAGCATGGCGATGTGGTTGATGCGCAGATGGAGCGCCGGGACGGAGTAGTTGCGCAGCGGGTCGGTCCGGCTGGCCAGGATCAGCGGGTGGTGATCGCGTTCGTGGCGCAGGACGGCGGGCCCGAAGGCATGCAGCCGTTCCGCCGCGGGGGCGTCCGGGCCCAGCGGCGGCGGGCCGGAGAGGAAGGCGGCCTGGAGCTGCCGCTCCCGGTGGTCCAGGAGCGCGAGCAGGAGTCCGGCCCGGTCGCCGAAGCGCCGGAAGACGGTTCCCTTGCCCACCCCCGCCGCAGCGGCCACCGACTCCATGGTCAGGTCCGCCGCCCCGCACCCGGCCAGGAGCCGGGACGCGGCGTCCAGCAGGAGCGTGCGGTTGCGGGCCGCGTCCGCCCGTAGTTGCGGGGGTCCGTCGGTCGGGGCGAGCGGGAGGGGCGTCCGCGCTTCTCCTGGTTCGGGCCTCCTCGGCGGAGGGGTATCGGGGCCGGTCATGGTCTCAGCGTAGCGCCCGGAAAGAATAAGTGGACCGTGGTCCGCTTAGCTGGTACAACTTTAAACGGACCACGGTCCGCTTGATTCGACTTATTCGTTGTACCTGTTTCTCCGCCTCCCGGGAGTTCCCATGTCTGTACGCATCCTCGCGCTCGTTGGCAGCCTCCGCGCCGGCTCGCACAACCGTCAGCTCGCCGAAGCCGCCGCCAAGCACGCCCCGGAGGGGGCCGTGATCGAGCTCTTCGAGGGCCTGGCCGAGGTGCCCTTCTACAACGAGGACATCGACGTCGAGGGCGGCGTCCCGGCCGCTGCCGCCCGGCTGCGTGAGGTGGCGGCCCAGGCCGACGCGTTCCTGCTGTTCTCGCCCGAGTACAACGGCACCATGCCGGCCGTCCTGAAGAACGCCATCGACTGGCTGTCCCGTCCGTACGGTGCCGGCGCCGTCTCCGGCAAGCCGGTCGCCGTGGTCGGCACCGCCTTCGGCCAGTACGGCGGCGTCTGGGCGCAGGACGACGCCCGCAAGTCCGTCGGGATCGCGGGCGCCGTGGTCCTGGAGGACGTCAAGCTGTCCATCCCCGGCTCCCTGACGCGCTTCGCCGACACCCACCCCGCCGACGACACCGAGGTCGTCACCGCGCTCACCGACGTCGTCGGCAAAGTGCGCTCGGCCGCTTCCGTGGCCGCCTGACCCCTTCATGCGGGACGACTGCGGCGCGGCATCCTCGCCCGAGGACGCCGCGCCGCAGCCGTGTGCCGGGGCCCCCGGGCCAGGGCCGGACGGTCAGGGCCAGACCAGGCAGTACGCCTGATGCCCCGCGTCGTGCAGCCGGTGCGAGAAGTCCTGCCACTCGTGCAGGAGCTGGTAGACGTTGAACGCGTCGCGCGGGCCCCCGCGGTCCGGGACCGTGGACCAGATGAACGCCGCGGCCCCCACCGACTCCTCGCCGACGCCGCGCAGCGGGTCGACGACCGTCATCGGAAGCTTGACCACCGCGTAGTCGGGGTGCAGCACGACCAGTTCGAGCGGGGGGACCCTGTGCAGGGGTACGCCCTGTATTCCGGTGAGGACCATCGCCGCCACCGTCTCCGGCTTGATCTTGGTGAACATGCCGCCCGTGCCCAGCTCGTCGCCGCCGAGCTCCTCGGGGCGCATCGAAATGGGCACGCGTGCCGCGGTGGCCCCGTCGGGGGCACCGAAGTACTTGTAGGTCACCCCCACCCGGCCACCACTCCTGCTTCCGGCTCCGCCACCTTGCGCCCCACCGGCCTGTATGCCTTGCTCGCGCTCCGCCTCACGCCGGTGCCGACCCCGCCGGGCAGGCTCGGGCCCCAGATCGTCGGTCCCTTCGCCCACTCCGCCACCGCGATGCATATCTCATCCACCCGACTACTACTTAGGAGACACAGCCCCCGCCGCGCAACCCGATCATCGTGTCAGTGACCTCCCCCACGGGCGTGCGGTGAAACACCTGTCCGCAAGACCGTCCGTGGCTCTGACACCATGGCTTGTGTGAGCTTTCCCTATGACGCCCCAGTTTCGCAGACGCTTTTCGACCGCGCGTCCCTCGTGACGCCCGGCGGCGTGAACTCCCCCGTCCGTGCCTTCCGGGCCGTGGGCGGTACGCCCCGCTTCATGGTGTCCGGCAGCGGTCCGTACCTCACGGACGCCGACGGCCGTGAGTACGTCGACCTCGTGTGCTCGTGGGGGCCGATGATCCTCGGCCACTCCCACCCGGAGGTCATCGCCGCAGTCCAGGAGGCTGTCGCCCGCGGCACCTCGTTCGGTACGCCCGGTGAGGGCGAGGTCGCGCTCGCCGAGGAGATCGTGGCCCGGGTCGAGCCCGTGGAACAGGTGCGACTGGTGTCCTCCGGCACCGAGGCGACCATGTCCGCGATCCGGCTCGCCCGCGGGTTCACCGGCCGGGCCAAGGTGGTGAAGTTCGCCGGCTGCTACCACGGCCACGTCGACGCGCTGCTCGCCGCCGCCGGTTCCGGGGTCGCGACCTTCGGCCTTCCGGACACCCCGGGGGTCACCGGTGCGCAGGCCGGCGACACGATCGTGCTGCCGTACAACGATCTGGACGCCGTCCGCGAGGCGTTCGCCGCGCACCCCGGCGAGATCGCCTGTGTGATCACCGAGGCGTCGCCGGGCAACATGGGCGTCGTGCCGCCGCTGGACGGTTTCAACGCCGGGCTCAAGGAGCTCTGCGCCGCCAACGGTGCGCTCTACATCTCCGACGAGGTCATGACCGGGTTCCGTACGTCGAAGGCCGGCTGGTTCGGTGTCGACGGGGTGCGGCCCGACCTGATGACCTTCGGCAAGGTCATGGGCGGCGGCTTCCCGGCCGCGGCCTTCGGCGGGCGGGCGGACGTGATGGCGCACCTCGCCCCGGCCGGCCCCGTCTACCAGGCGGGCACCCTCTCCGGGAACCCCATCGCCACCGCCGCCGGTCTCGCCCAGCTGCGGCTGCTGGACGACGCGGCGTACGCCAAGGTGGACGCGGTCTCCGCGGAGATCCGCGGTCTGGTCAGCGAGGCGCTGGCCAAGGAGGGCGTGGCGCACACCGTGCAGGCGGCGAGCAACATGTTCTCCGTCTTCTTCACCGACCGGCCGGTGCGGAACTACGAGGACGCCAAGCGGCAGGAAGCTTTCCGCTTCACCGCCTTCTTCCACTCGCTGCTGTCGCAGGGCGTCTACCTCCCGCCGTCGGCCTTCGAGTCCTGGTTCGTCTCCACCGCCCACGACACACAGGCCGTCGAGCGCATCGCCGCCGCACTGCCCGCCGCCGCCCGTGCCGCTTCGGAGGCCATCGCATGAGCGAGAACGGAAGCCGCGAGGACGACGGAAGCCGCAAGGACAAGGACATCACCGTCGTCCATCTGATGCGGCACGGAGAGGTGCACAACCCGGAGGGCGTGCTCTACGGGCGCCGCCCCGGCTACCACCTCTCCGAGCTCGGCCGGCAGATGGCCGACCGGGTCGCCGAGCACCTGGCGGGCCGTGACATCACCCATGTCGTCGCCTCCCCGCTGGAGCGCGCCCAGGAGACGGCCACACCGATCGCCAAGACGCACGGCCTGGACCTGGCCACCGACGAGCGGCTCATCGAGGCGGCCAACGTCTTCGAGGGCAAGACCTTCGGCGTCGGTGACGGCGCGCTGCGCAAGCCGGACAACTGGAGGCACCTGACGAACCCGTTCCGGCCGTCGTGGGGCGAGCCGTACATCGAGCAGGTCGTCCGGATGATGGGCGCGCTGGACGCCGCGCGCGACGCGGCGCGCGGTCACGAGGCGGTGTGCGTCAGCCACCAGCTGCCGATCTGGATCGTGCGGAGCTTCGTCGAGCGGCGGCGGCTGTGGCACGACCCGCGCAAGCGGCAGTGCATCCTCGCCTCGCTGACGAGCTTCACGTACCAGGGCGACAAGATCGTGTCGGTCGGGTACACGGAGCCGGCCCGGGACCTGGTGCCGGCGCATCTGCGGGCCGGGGCGAAGCCGGTGAAGGGGAAGTCGAAGGCGTTCGGCGCGTAGTCGGCCCACGGGGCCGGCGGAGGCGGGGCGGGGTGCGGGGGCCCCGGGCCCGGTCCGTCGGGGTTCCTGGTTGCCGGGTGCCGGTTTGTCCCTGGTCGATGTTTTGTCCTCAATCGCCGGACGGGCTTGATTTTTTCGCCCGTCCGGCGATTCTTCACCCGCGCGGTGATTTTTCGCCTGCCCGGTGATTGGTCGCCCGTCCGGCGATTGCTGTCTTCGGTGGTGGTTGAGCGCTGCTCCCACCTCGTGCCACCTGCTAGGTCATGTGTTCGGGAACGGCTGGGGGTCTGGTCCCTCAAAGAATTATGTGTTAATCGGCGGAACCCCCGTGTTGATTCCACCATCTAAGCCTTCGCCAGTTTGTATGGACTTAAGGCAAAACGACCGCAGATGGGGTACTAATGCGCGACATCAGCCGAAGGGGTCTGCTCGGAGCCGGGCTTGGGGCCGCCGCCGCCGTCGGAGTGGCGGGCTGCGGCGTCTTCGGCTCCTCCGGTACGGACCGGTCGGGGGCCACGGGGGAGAAAGGGGCCGACGGAAGCACCCGGGAGGCCGGGCCCGGGAAGAAGGACGTCCGGAAGATCGGGGACGGTTCCACCGCGGACACCGGAAAGCAGCCGCACCAGCCCGCCAAGCCGGTTCCGCTGGAGCCCGGGCAGACGCCGCCGCAGTTCGTGATCTTCTCCTGGGACGGGGCGGGCGAGGTCGGCAACGGACTCTTCCCGCGCTTTCTGGAACTCGCCAAGGATCATGACGCGGCGATGACCTTCTTCCTGTCCGGGATCTATCTGCTGCCCGAGTCGAAGAAGTCCATGTACCGGCCGCCCAACAACCCGGTCGGCGCTTCCGACATCGGTTATCTCACCGACGGTCACATCAAGGAGACGCTGAAGAACGTCCGTCAGGCATGGCTCGACGGGCACGAGATCGGAACCCACTTCAACGGGCATTTCTGCAGCGGTTCCGGCTCGGTCGCGAACTGGTCGTCCGCGCAGTGGCGCAACGAAATCGATCAGGCGGTCTCCTTCGTCACCGAATGGCGCACGAACACCGGCTGGACCGACCTCGATCCGCTGCCTTTCGACTACCGCAAGGAACTGATCGGCGGTCGCGCCCCCTGTCTGCTCGGCCAGGAAAATCTGCTGCCCACGGCGAGCAGGCTCGGCTGGCGCTACGACGCCAGCTCGCCGGGTGGCACCCAGGTCTGGCCCAAGAAGCGGGAGGGTGTCTGGGATCTGCCGCTCCAGGCCATGCCGTTCCCGGGGCACACCTTCGAAGTCCTCTCGATGGACTACAACATCCTCGCCAACCAGTCGCTGAATTCGACCAAGGGCATGCCCTCGCGCTATCCCGAATGGCGCGAGCAGGCCACCCAGTCGTATCTCGCCGGTTTCAACCGCGCGTACTCGACGAATCGCGCGCCCTTCTACATCGGAAACCACTTCGAGGAGTGGAACGGCGGCATCTACATGGACGCCGTCGAGGCGGTGATCAAGAAAATCGCGGGGAAGCCGGATGTGCGCCTCGTCTCCTTCCGGCAGTTCGTCGACTGGCTCGACGTCCAGACTCCGGCCGTGCTCGACAAGCTCCGCACACTGGAGGTCGGACAGTCACCCGAAGGCGGCTGGAACACCTTCTTTAAACAGGCCTGACAACGGGCTTTACGGGCACCGAGGGGGGTGCCCGAGATCGCCGAAACCGCCATGCGAAACTTTTCACATGAGCTATGGCCGCGCACCCCGACGCCGCTTCACCCTGCTCGCCGCCCCCGCTGCGGCCGTCGCACTCGCCCTCACGCTGACCGCGTGCGGCGGGGACGGCAACAAGGCCGGAGGCGGCGGCAACACGAACTTCGTCACGGGCAGTGGCGGCATCTCCACCGTGGCGAAGGGCGACCGCAAGGCCGCCCCGAAGCTGGACGGCGAGACCCTCGACGGCAAGAAGCTCGACGTCGCCGACTACAAGGGCAAGGTCGTCGTGCTGAACATGTGGGGCTCGTGGTGCGGGCCCTGCCGTCTTGAGGCCCAGTACTTCTCGCGAGTGGCGAAGGAGACGAAGGACAAGGGCGTCCAGTTCGTCGGGATCAACACCCGGGACGCCAAGAAGGGCCCCGCGGTGAGTTTCGAGAAGGACTACGGCGTCCCCTACCCGAGCCTCTTCGACCCGACCGGCAAGCTCATGCTCCGCTTCCCCAAGGGCACGCTGCGTCCGCAGGCCATTCCGTCGACCGTGGTGCTGGACCGGGACGGGAAGATCGCCGCCCGTTCCCTGACCGCGCTCGACTCCGAGAAGCTGCACAAGATGATCGACCCGCTGATCGCGGAGAAGTGATCAGGTGATCGCCCTCGCCGTCGCCGGCCAGAACGAGACCGTCATGAGCGGGGCCCTGCTGGTCGCCCTGCCCATCGCCGTACTCGCCGGGCTCGTCTCGTTCTTCTCGCCGTGCGTCCTGCCGCTCGTCCCTGGTTACCTCAGTTACGTCACCGGGGTCAGCGGCACGGACCTGGCGCAGGCCCGGCGCGGGCGGATGGTCGCGGGCGCCTCGCTCTTCGTGCTCGGCTTCACCGCCGTGTTCGTCTCCGGCGGCGCGCTCTTCGGCTTCTTCGGCCAGACCCTCCAGGAGCAGAGCGGGTTCCTCACCAAGGTGCTCGGCGTGCTGATGATCCTGATGGGGATCTTCTTCATGGGCCTGATGCCCTGGATGACGCAGCGTGAGTTCCGTATCCACAAGAGGCCGGTGACCGGGCTGGCGGGCGCACCGCTGCTCGGCGCCCTCTTCGGGATCGGCTGGACCCCGTGCCTCGGCCCGACGCTCAGTTCGGTGAGCATGCTCGCCATGGAGCAGGGCACCGCCGGACGTGGGGCGATACTGACCGTCGCGTACTGCCTCGGGCTCGGCGTCCCCTTCGTGCTCGCCGCCGTCGCCTTCCGCAAGGCGCTCGGCGCGTTCGGCTGGGTCAAGCGGCACTACGCCTGGGTCATGCGCATCGGCGGCGTCATGATGATCGTGACCGGTCTCCTCCTGCTGACCGGCGCGTGGGGCACGATGATGCAGCAATTGCAGGGCTGGTCCGACGGCTTCACGGTGGGGATCTGAGTTCCATGAGCAACACCAAGTCCAACCCCCCCGCCCCGGAGCGCGAGCGCCGGGACGAGCGGGCGGCCCGGGACGAGCAGGACCGGGAGAACGCCCGCGAACTGGGCGCGGCCGGCTCCCAGCTCTCCACCGCCCCGCGCGAGGAGAGCCCGGCCGGGCTGCCGGCCATGGGCGTCATCGGCTGGGTCCGCTGGTTCTGGCGGCAGCTCACCTCGATGCGGGTCGCGCTGATCCTGCTCTTCCTGCTGTCGCTCGGCGCCATCCCCGGCTCGCTGATCCCGCAGAACAGCGTGGACGAGCTGAAGGTGGAGACCTTCAAGAAGGCCCACACCACCGTCTCGCCGATCTACGAGAAGCTCCAGTTCTTCGACGTCTACAGCTCGGTGTGGTTCTCCGCGATCTACATCCTGCTGTTCGTCTCGCTCATCGGCTGCATCGTGCCGCGCACCGGCCAGTTCATCAGCCAGCTGCGCAGCCGGCCGCCGGGCGCCCCCAAGCGCCTGACCAGGCTGCCCGCGTACACCACCTGGCGCACCGGGGCCGAGCCCGAGCAGGTCCGCGAGGCCGCGCTCGCGATGATGCGCAAGCGGCGCTACCGCGCACACACCGTGGGCGACGCGGTCGCCGCGGAGAAGGGCTATCTGCGCGAGGCCGGGAACCTGGTCTTCCACGTCGCCCTGATCGTGATGCTGGTGGCGTTCGCCGTCGGGCAGCTCTACAAGTCCGAGGGCGGCAAGCTGATCGTCGAGGGCGACGGCTTCTCCAACACGCTCACCCAGTACGACGACTTCAAGTCCGGTTCGCTCTTCGACACCGACTCGCTCGCCCCGTTCAGCTTCAAGCTCGACAAGTTCATCGGCACGTACGAGCGCAGCGGCCCCCAGATCGGTACGCCCAGGACCTACGAGGCCCATGTGACGTACGAGAAGGGCGCGTACGGCAAGCCGCAGAAGACCGTCATCAAGGTCAACGAGCCCCTCGTCGTCGACGGCACCAAGGTCTATCTCAACGCGCACGGCTACGCGCCGGTCATCTCCGTCAAGGACGGCAAGGGCAAGGAGGTCTACCGGAACGCGGTGCCGCTGCTGCCCATCGACAACAACGTCACCTCGACCGGTGCGATCAAGGTCTTCGACGGCTACCGCGACAAGAACGGCAAGAAGACCCAGCTGGGCTTCCAGGCGTTCTTCGTGCCGACCTTCGCGGGCAGCGGCAAGGGCACGATGTTCTCGCAGTTCCCGGCCCCCGACATGCCCGTACTGGCCCTCAACGGCTTCCACGGCTACCTCGGACCCGACTCCGGGCTGGCGCAGAACGTGTACCAGCTGGACAAGTCCAAGATGACGGAGTTCAAGGACGCCGACGGCAAGCAGCTCAAGCAGCGCCTGCTGGTCGGCGAGACGATGAAGCTGCCCGACGGCGCGGGCTCCATCACCTTCGAAGGCATCCAGGAGTGGGCCAGCTTCCAGATCTCGGAGCAGCCGGCCAGCGGCTGGGCGCTCACCGGAGCCGTCGCCGCGATCGCCGGGCTCGCGGGCTCGCTGTTCATCCAGCGGCGCCGGGTCTGGGTGCGGGCGGTACGCGGTGCGGACGGCGTCACGGTCGTCGAAATGGCGGGTCTCGGCCGCAGCGAGTCCGCGAAGCTTCCCGAGGAGCTGGCCGATCTCGCGGTCACGCTCATCGCCTCGGCGCCCACAGCGCCCGATTCATCCCCCGAACCCGATTCCGACTCCGTCGAAGAATCCTCCGAAGAACCTGCCGAAGGGGCTGAGAAGTGAATCTCGCCGCCGCAACCAACGAGAACCTGGCGCACACCAGCAATGTGCTGATCTATTCGTCGATGGCCGTCTACACCCTGGCCTTCTTCGCGCACATCGCGGAGTGGGTGTTCGGCAGCCGCAGCAAGGTCGGCCGCACCGCCGCCGCGCTGACCGGGGCCGCGGACGCGGGCGCCGGTGACTCGGTGAAGGTGCGGGTCGCGCAGCAGGGCGGCGGCACCGTAGTACTGGACCGCCCGAAGATCGTCACGCGGTCCGCGGCCGGTTCCCGCGACGTACCGGACGGGCCCGGTGCGGCCGGCGGCACGTTCAAGGGCGATCTGTACGGGCGGATGGCGGTCTCCATGACCGTGCTCGCCTTCCTCGTACAGGCCGGTGGAGTCATCGCCCGCGCGCTGTCCGTGCAGCGTGCCCCCTGGGGCAACATGTACGAGTTCTCCATCACCTTCTCCACGGTGGCGGTCGGCGCGTACCTGACCCTCCTCGCGCTGAAGAAGAACGTCCGCTGGATGGGGCTGCTCCTGGTCACCACCGTCCTGCTGGACCTCGGTATCGCGACCACGTGGCTCTACACCGACAGTGACCAGCTGGTGCCCGCGCTGCACTCGTACTGGCTGTGGATCCACGTCTCCACCGCCATCCTGTGCGGCGCCGTCTTCTACATCGGCGCGGTCGCCACCCTGCTCTACCTCTTCCGCGACAGCTACGAGAGCAAGCTCGCGAACGGCGGGCAGCCCGGTTCGTTCGCCCGGTCCGTGCTCTCCCGGCTGCCCGCCGCCGCCTCGCTCGACAAGTTCTCGTACCGCATCAACGCCGCGGTCTTCCCGCTGTGGACGTTCACGATCATCGCGGGCGCCATCTGGGCCGGCGACGCCTGGGGCCGCTACTGGGGCTGGGACCCCAAGGAGGTCTGGTCCTTCATCACCTGGGTCGCGTACGCCTGCTACCTGCACGCCCGCGCCACCGCCGGCTGGAAGGGCCGCAAGGCCGCGTACCTGGCGCTGATCGCCTTCGGCTGCTGGCTCTTCAATTACTACGGCGTGAACATCTTCGTCACCGGCAAGCACTCCTACGCCGGCGTCTGACCCGATCGGTCCAGGGGTGCGGATTCCGTACCACCGGGCCACGCTGGAAGCATGACCGACGCGACCGCCGCCATCGAGCACGGCACCAGCGAGACCCATGGTGACCTGCACACCCTGAGGTTCACGCTACGGCTGCCCCACTCCGTTCCGCGGGTGTGGGCAGCCGTTGCCAGTTCCGGGGGGCTGCCCGGCTGGCTGGCCGCCGCCGACCTCTTCGAACCGCGGGTGGGCGGGGCGATCACGCTGCGCTGGCTCAACACCGACCAGGAGGGGCGCGCCACGGTCGCCTCCGGCACCGTCACCGCCTGGGACGTCGAGCGGGTCGCCGAATACACCCTCGAAGGTCTCCACGGCCGCATCCGTTTCCACCTGGAACCTCCGCGCGGCGACCATGTGGTGCTGCGGTTCACCAATGAGTTCAGGGGCGACGACGAGTTGCGCCTCGACTGTCTGGCGGGCTGGCACGACCATTTCCGCTACCTCGTGGACGCGCTCGACGGATACCCCGCCGACTGGTCGAAGTGGACCCCGGTCCGGTGGGCCGGGCTGCGTGAGGAGTACGTGGCGGCCGAGGCCCGGCGCCGCTCGCGGTGACGCGTCATGGCGCCGAGGACGGCGGCAGGCACTTCGGGTCCGGCGGCCTGCCCTCCGGCCAGGCGATCGTCACGAACCGCTGACTGGCACCCTCGGGCGCCAGCTCCACCACCGGAACCGCCTTGTTGTACGGGTTGCCGTGGTTGTCCAGGCAGATCCAGCCACCGGCCCCCGGCACCATCAGCGAGCCCTTCACCCGCGGCCACTGCTCGCCCACGTCCGCGAGCCGCGGCAGCCGCTCGTCCTCCGGGGTCGCCTGCCGGATGGCGTGCACAGCCAGCGTCATCGCGTCGTGCGCGATGATGACCTGGCCGTCGGTCAGGGCCTGGTGATCCGTCGGGCCGATCGGGCCCGCGGGCTTCTTCGACACCGTGGCCAGCAGGTCCAGGAAGTTGCGGTAGTCCGCCGGGGAACCGCCCGTCGTCGCCCCGCCCTTCCGCCCGGCCGTCCAGGTGTCCGGGTGCGCCAGCGAGGCGTAGCGGACGGTCACCTTCCGGCGCAGTGCGCCCCGGTCGAGCTTCTTGTCGCTGCCGAGGTACGAGCCCTCGTCGCCGGTCAGGACCGTGAACGCGCGTTGCTGGCAGCCGCGGGCCCCGAGCGCGTTGATGAACTGCCGCAGCTGGACGTGGCGCCCCGCGAAGAACACCGTCTCCGCGTCCGTGTCGCAGATCAGGTGCGTGATCTGCTGGAAGGTGTTGGCCGTGGTGCCCTCGTCGTTGGGGTCACTGCGCGAGGTGAACAGCTCCGGTTGGTACCGCGTGCCCTTCACCAGCTCGGTGAAGGCGGTCCGCAGGGTGTCCGTGTAGTGGTCCCCGGTGCGGGTGTCCTGCACCAGCAGCGTCTTGTCCGCCTCGACCTGGCCGAAGTGGGCCAGGGCGCGCGCCTCGTCCCGGTTGGTCGGCGAGACCCGCGCCAGGCCGGGGAACGGATCGCCCTTCGCGCCGTTGGCGATGTCGTCGGCGGTGATCGTGGTGCCGACGACCGCGATGTGCGCGGCGGTCAGCTCCTTGACCGCCGACTTGATCTGCGTACTGCTGGTGGCGACGCCCGAGACGGCCCGGAGGTTGTCCGGGGCCCCGGTCATCCTCTTCAGCCGGTCCACCGCCGGCCGCCACAGCAGGTTGTTCTTCCCGGTGTTGGCGAGCACCAGCCGGATCTTCGGCACCTGATCGTTGGAGAGATGGTTGGCCCGGTACTGCTCGGCGAACGCGCCCTGGAGCTCGCGCTGCATCTTCGTCTGCATCGCCCCGTCCGTCGACGTCAGCGGCAGCAGCAGCGCGACCGTCGCGTACCGGCCGGGCTTCAGGGTGGCGTTCTCCCGGGCGATGGCCGCGGCGACCTCGGTCAGTTTCGACCGCCCGAAGTCGTAGCCGTCGCCGGAGACGCCGATGCACTCCTGGCTGCCCTGCGGCCGCTCGACGCCCTTCGCGCAGGAGCGGTCCTCGGGGGCGGTCAGCCGGCCGATGCCGTACCAGCCGGACGTGATCACGAGGGCGCCGGCCAGCACCGAGGTGACGACCCTCTGCCGGGTCGTGTACCAGACGTGGTACCGCAGTGGATTACGCATCCGGGCCACCGTTCCCCTGCCGTCGCCGCTGCCCGCTTCCGGCCCCGCCCGGCTCTCCCGGTGGCATGGACAGCGGACGCCAGGCCCTGATGTCCCGCGGCCAGTGCGTCGCCGCGTCCCACAGCACGCTGTTGCCGGTCGGATGTCTGCCGGACAGTTGTCGCAGTTCGTGCGCCATCTTGTCGATCACCTCTTCGTCCGGCAGGGCCAGCGGGTCGGACAGCAGCCAGATGCCGTGCAGCAGCCGGCGCAGCTGCACATGAAGTTCCGCGGCCGCCGGTTCGAGTCCCCTCGGCACCGCGTTGTCGGCCCGGCCGAGCGCGACCGCGCGGCGCGGATCGGAACCGACGGATCCGCGGGTGCGCGGGTACGGAGCCGAGGCGATGAAGCGCAGCGATTCGAGCCACGCCGACACGTCCGGTTCGTCGAACCGCAGCCGCAGATGCCCCACACACGGCTCCGCGTCGCCCAGCACCAGCTTCTGGTGCAGCAGATGCGGGACGCTCGGGTGGCGACCGCCGGGGCCGTACGCCCCGCGCAGCGAGACATGCACCGCCTGCCACACCGCGTAGGACGGATGGTCGCCGTCCTGGAACCGCAGGCGGTGCAGCAGCAACGCCCGCAGCAGGGGATCGGCGACGAAGTGACCGGGCCCGACCGGCCAGTCGTCCGCCCGCAGCGCGTCGCGCATCCGCAGCGCCACATCGCCGTCCGGCGCCCCCCTGCCCAGCCGGCTCTCCGCCAGCAGCCGCGCCGAGTCCTCCCCGTGCGCGGCGGCCAGCACACCGAGGAAGTCCAGCCGCTGCGCGGGTCCCGGCAGCAGCCGCGCCAGCAGCTCGTCGGCGACCTGGGCCGGTGCCCGGTCCTCGCGCAGCTCCACCGTGCAGTCCAGCAGCGATCCAGGCACCAGCGACGCGGGCTCCGGCGCCTCGCCCGCCGCCAGCGCCAGCAGCTCCACCGCCAGCGGACGCCCGCCCGTCAGGCGGTGCACACCACGGGCCAGCCCGGCCGGGATGCGGCCCGCCCGGTCGTGCCGGTCGAAGGCCGAGCGCACCTGCTCCGGGTTGAGCGGGGTCAGCTCCACGGCCAGGATCCCGGACGTCACCCCCGTACCCCTGGACCAGTGCGAGCGGTGCGCCACCTCCGGCAGCCGGCGGCGCACCGCATGGCTCAGCCCCTCGTGGTCCCGGACCCGCGAGGAGGCGAACACCGCGATCCGGTCGCGCACCCCGGCGGCCCGCTGCCGCAGCAGCGGCTCCACCAGCTGCCGGCCCAGCGGCGTGTGCGCGTTGTCGACCAGCAGCACCGGACGGCCCCGGCGGGCGCCCCAGGCCAGGCCACCGTAGGCCGCGACCAGGTCCGCGGCCAGCGCGAGCACCAGATGGTCCTCGGCCCGGCGGCGCAGATCGCCGCCGCGCTCGAAGTCGACCGCCAGCTGCCGCAGCCCGATCCTGCCGTTGCCGCCCGCGTGCGGGTAGCTCCCGTACCAGTCCGCCGAACGCCGCTGGAAGCGGCTGAACGATTCCTCCAGGACCGTCTCGACCGTGGCCTCCGCGATCATCCCGGCCATCGGGGCCACCGAGTCGAAGGCACTGGCGGCCAGCTTCGTCAGCACCTTGGTGACCCAGCCGGTCGCCGCGTCCCCGCGGCCGTCCACGGTCGCCAGCAGCGGGCCGAGCGACTGGAGGTCCCGCCGTGCCCGGGTCTCGTCCTCACGGGTCCAGGAGATGGAGGCGACCGCCACCAGCCCGAGGCTCAGCCGGGGGAACGGCACCGCCCGCGCGGCATGCACCTTCGCGGTCAGCTGGGTGGCGAGCCCCGGCAGCGCCCCGGTGACCGGGGTCCAGCCGGGCCCGGCGTCCTCGGGCGCCACGACGGCCTCGCAGTCGACCAGGGCGACCGGGGTGATCTCCCGGTACAGATGGCGCAGTTGCTTGAGCACGGCCGTCTTGCCCATGCCGCGGCCGCCGGTCAGCACGGCGACCGGGAGATCGTCGCGGTGTTCGTAGTCGACCCGGGCCGAGCCGTACGGAGTGAGGCCGGTCAGGCGCGCCGCAAGTCCGTCGTTGCCGAAAATCGCCTCGCGCCCGTACAGCTCTCTCTCCACAGCACCCCCAGCGTCGACGCTCCATCCGATCTGTCACACCGTCAACACCAGGATATCGCCCGGGTGTTGGGGAGAGGAGGGAAATTTCGAACGACCGGTGGGCGGTGCGGGGCGGCGGATCAGCCGACGCCGATGTCCTCGTTCCAGAGGTCGGGGTGGTCGCGGACGAACTCCCGCGTCAGCGCGACGCATTCGGCGTCGTCGAGCAGCACGACCTCCACCCCGTGCCGGGCCGGCCAGTCGTGCCCGGCGAGACCGGTGCGGGCCTCGGGCCTGTCCGGCGGATCACGCCGGGCAGGCCCCGGCGAGGGCGGTGGCGAGCACGGCCACGTCGTTCATGGGGCCGGGAGCTATTCGCCGGAGGGGCTGGGGCTCTCCCCGTTCTCGCGGCGCTTCAGCTCCTCCTCGCGGCGGCGCAGGTCGGCCTCCCAGTCCTTGAGGAGCGACTCGTCCTTCTTGTTCTCTTCCTTCAGCGCCTTCAGGAAGTCCGGATTGTCGTCCGGCGCCACCCATTCCGAGCGGTGGTTGCGGTGCCATTCGGACGGCGTACGGCCGCCGGCGGGCGCGTGGCGCATCTTGCCCGCGGCCAGCCAGACGATCGGTCCGACGATCCAGAACAGCAGGATGATGAAGACCCAGGCGATCTTCGGCAGGTGCTTGGCCTCGTCCTCGGGGGTGTTCAGGCAGTCGATGAACGCGTAGATCGTCAGCGCCAGAGGCAGGAGATAGATCAGGGCCCGGAACATGTTGGAAAGGTCCCCCTGCGGAGAGTTGGCGGGGCTTGTCCCGCCCCGGTGACGGGCCCAGAGTAACCGGTGTCCGTGACATATCACGGCGAGCGGGGGGAACTGGCGGTGAGCGGGGTGGGGGAGCCCCGGCGGCCGTGGCGGGCGGGGATGACAAACTGGACGGCATGGCTTACGACGATCTTCGTTCCCTCCTCCGGGCCCTGGAGCGCGAGGGCGAGCTCAAGCGCATCAAGGCCGAGGTCGACCCCTACCTGGAGGTCGGCGAGATCGTCGACCGGGTGAACAAGGCGGGCGGCCCCGCGCTGCTCTTCGAGAACGTCAAGGGGTCCTCGATGCCCCTGGCCATGAATGTCTTCGGGACCGACAAGCGGCTGCTCAAGGCGCTCGGACTGAAGTCGTACGCCGACATCAGCGACAAGATCGGCGGGCTCCTCAAGCCGGAGCTGCCGCACGGCTTCGTCGGGGTGCGGGAGGCCTTCGGCAAGCTCGGCTCGATGGTGCACGTGCCGCCGAAGAAGGTGAAGCAGGAGAGCGCCCCGGTGCAGGAGGTCGTGCTCACCGGCGACGACGTGGACCTGGACCGGCTGCCCGCGCTCTTCACCTGGCCCGAGGACGGCGGATCGTTCTTCAACCTGGGGCTCACGCACACCAAGCACCCGGAGACCGGCGTACGGAACCTGGGGCTGTACCGGCTCCAGCGGCACGACCGCCGCACCATCGGGATGCACTGGCAGATCCACAAGGACAGCCGCAACCACTACCAGGTCGCCGCCAAGCGCGGCGAGCGGCTGCCGGTCGCCATCGCGTTCGGAGCGCCGCCCGCGGTGACGTACGCCTCCACCGCGCCGCTGCCGGGGGACATCGACGAGTACCTCTTCGCCGGGTTCATCCAGGGCAAGCGGATCGAGATGGTCGACTGCAAGACCGTGCCGCTCCAGGTCCCGGCGCAGGCCGAGGTCGTCATCGAGGGGTGGCTGGAGCCCGGGGAGATGCTTCCCGAGGGGCCGTTCGGCGACCACACCGGCTTCTACACGCCGCAGGAACCGTTCCCCGCGCTGACCATCGACTGCGTGACCATGCGGAAGCGTCCGCTGCTCCAGTCGATCGTGGTGGGCCGGCCGCCGACCGAGGACGGGCCGCTGGGTCGGGCCACCGAGCGGTTCTTCCTGCCGCTCCTCAAGATCATCGTGCCGGACATCGTGGACTACCACCTGCCGGAGGCGGGCGGCTTCCACAACTGCGCGATCGTCTCGATCGACAAGAAGTACCCGAAGCACGCCCAGAAGGTGATGAGCGCCATCTGGGGTGCGCACATGATGTCGCTGACCAAGCTGATCGTGGTCGTGGACTCCGACTGCGACGTCCACGATCTGCACGAGGTGGCCTGGCGGGCGCTCGGCAACACGGACTACGCGCGGGACCTGACCGTCACCGAGGGGCCCGTCGACCATCTCGACCATGCCTCCTACCAGCAGTTCTGGGGCGGCAAGGCGGGCATCGACGCGACGAGGAAGTGGCCCGAGGAGGGCTATACCCGGGACGGGGGCTGGCCGGACATGGTCGAGTCCGACCCGGAAACGGCGGCGAAGGTCGACCGCCGGTGGAAGGAATACGGACTGTGAGCGCCGCCGAAGCAGCACTGGGCTCAGGGCCCGTACAACCGAACAGCAGGGTCAGGGCGTTCCTGCGGCTCGTGATGATCGAGCACTCGGTCTTCGCGCTGCCCTTCGCGTACATCGCCGCCCTGACCGCGATGTTCCGGGCCGACGGGTCCGTCCACTGGGTCACGCTGCTGCTGGTCACCGTCGCCATGGTGGGGCTGCGCACGTTCGCGATGGCCTGCAACCGGATCATCGACCGGGAGATCGACGCCCGCAACCCGCGCACCGCAGGCCGGGAGCTGGTCACCGGGGCGGTCTCGGTGAAGTCGGCGTGGACGGGGGCGCTCGTCGCCGTCGTCCTCTTCCTCGGCGCGGCCGCGCTGCTGAACCCGCTCTGTCTGGCGCTCGCGCCGATCGCCGTCGTGCCGATGGTGGTCTATCCGTACGGGAAGCGGTTCACCCACTACCCGCACGCCATCCTCGGTATCGCGCAGGCCATAGGGCCGATCGGGGCCTGGCTGGCGGTGACCGGCAGCTGGTCGTGGGACGCGGTGATCCTCGGCTTCGCGGTCGGGATCTGGATCGGCGGCTTCGACCTGATCTTCGGCTGCCAGGACGTCCAGGCGGACCGGGCGCACGGGGTGCGCTCGGTGCCGGCCCGGTTCGGCATCCCGGCCGCGCTGTGGGGCGCGCGGGTCTGCCATGTGGTGACGACCGGGCTGCTGGTCTGGTTCGGGCTGGCCACGGAGGCCGGGGCGTTCTACTGGATCGGCATGGCGATCGTCGCCGTCGCGTTCGTGTACGAGCACCGGGTGGTGCGGCCGCACGATCTGTCCCGGCTGAACCGGGCGTTCTTCTCGGTCAACGGGTTCATCGGGATAGCGCTCTTCGTCTGTGCGCTGCTGGATCTGCTGGTGCGGGGCCTGACGGCCTGAGCCGGGCCGGAGGCCGCCGGCTACGGCAGCAGCGGGACGGGCCCGGCCGCGCTCCGGCGGCGGAAGACGAACGCCGCCGCCACGCCCGCCGCCAGTCCGAACAGATGGCCCTGCCAGCTGACCGAGGTGTTGGCGGGGGAGATCCCCACCAGGATCGACGAGCCCCATATCGCGCCGATCAGCAGGCCGGCGCCGATGTCGAGCACTCTGCGGTCGACGAAACCCCGGACGAGCAGATAGCCGAAGAGGCCGAAGACCAGTCCGGACGCGCCCGCCGTGTTGGAACCGCCCGGGGAGACCAGCCAGACGCCGAGCCCGTCGACCACGATGATCATCGCGGCCACGGCGGCGAATCTGCGGACGCCGCTCAGCGCGGCGAGGAAGCCGAAGACCAGCAGCGGCACGCTGTTGGAGGCGACATGGCCGAAGCCGAAGTGGATGAAGGACGCGGGCACGACGTCCAGCAGCTCGCCGGCCCGGCGGGGCTCGATCCCGAAGGTGTCCAGCGAGTGGCCGGTCGAGGCGTCGACGACTTCGAGCAGCCAGAGGAAGGCCACCCAGCCCAGCATCAGCTTGGCCGCGGTCTTCGCGCGCCCGCCCGCACTCCACGCCGGTGCGGATCGATCCGACGTCGCGGCCATCGTGCCCCCTTGCCGTCCCCTGTCGCCCCTGTTCCCACCCCTGGAAACGCCTGAGGCACCTTACTCAGTTCCGGTTTCGTACCGCCGGATAGGCTCAGGTGTGTGGATTCCGGGACTTCAGTGAGTCAGCACCAGCGGCAGCCTTGGATTGTCGGGGTTTCCGGTGCTTCGGGCACCCCATTCGCCGCCGCCGTGCTGCGCGGTCTGCTGGCCGCGGGTGAGAGCGTCGACCTGGTGGTGAGCCGGGCCTCACGGCTGACGCTGCTGGACGAGACCGGGATCGCGTTCCGCGACGGGCACTGGCAGGAGGATCTGCGCAGCTGGCTGGCGCGCGGGGCGGACAGGAAGCCGCACACCTTCGACGTGGACATCGAGGGCGTACGGCACTGGGCGGCCGGTGATCTCGGAGCGGGACCGTCCTCGGGGTCGTACCCGGCGAAGGGGATGCTGATCGTCCCGGCCTCGACGGCCTGCGTGGCGGGGGTGGCGCTCGGGCTCTCGAAGGACCTGCTCCAGCGGGCCGCGAGCGTGACGCTCAAGGAGCGGCGGAAGCTGGTCGTCGCCGTGCGGGAGACTCCGCTGAACGGGCAGACGCTGAAGCATCTGGTGAGCCTGGACGAGGCGGGCGCCGTGGTGCTGCCCGCCTCTCCGGCCTTCTACGCGGGGGCGACGCACATCCAGGATCTGGTGGACTTCGTCGCCGGGCGGGTACTGGACGCGGCGGGGGTGCCGCACGACCTGTACCGCCGGTGGGAGGGAGAGCTCGGTGGCGGCTCCCGCGACTCCCGTGGCTGAGCCTGTGGTCAGCGCTTCTTCATGGTGCGCGGCTTACGGGTCCGGTCGACCCGGTGCGCGGCGGCGGGCTGGTGGGCACGCGAGCGGTTGGCCAGGTCCTGCAGCTCGCGCATTCGGGCGTAGGCCATCTCGATCGTGTACACGGTGTTCTCACTCCTGAAGATTCGAAAGCGTTTTTTGGATGTTCGAGAAGATTTGCAGGCGATGAAGCCTGCATGCCTTAGATTCTACACGTAGACTCGCGATACTGCTGAACAATGGAAGGTTTCAGTCATATGGACGCGGTGGACAGGCAGCTCATCCAGGCCCTCAGGGAGAACGGCAGGGCCTCGTACGCCGAGCTGGGACGGCTCGTCGGGCTCTCCGGGCCAAGCGTCACCGACCGCATCAACCGGCTGGAAACCGCCGGTGTCATCACCGGCTACCGCGCCACCGTCGACGCCGCGTCCCTGGGGCTCGGGGTCACGGCCCTGATCGGCATCTCGCTCTCCGACGCGGCCGATCACGAGGACGTGGCGCGCCGGCTGAAGGACCTCGCGGAGATCGAGGACGCCTGGTTCATCGCGGGCGACGACTCGTACATGCTCAAGGTGCGCGTCGGTGACGTGGACGGCCTGGAGAAGACCATCCGCCGACTCAGCGGTACGAGGGGCGTCTCGCGCACCCGTACCACGATCGTGCTCTCCACCAAGTGGGAGAACCGGGTCGGGGAACTCCCCGAGGAGGCGTAGGCGTAACGTGGTGGAGCCCCCGGGGGACCGGGGGTTTCGCCCGGTATCACCTGTCACCGGGAAACGCACAGTATTCGACAACTGGGAGGCAGCCGCATGGATGTCGGGCTCAAGCGCGAGCTGGAGGAGAAGGTCCGCGCAGGGGAGCGGCTGACCCGTGAGGACGGCATCGCCCTCTACGAGTCGGACGACCTGGCCTGGCTCGGCGGCCTCGCCCACGAGGTGCGGACGCGGCTGAACGGCGACGTCGTGCACTTCAACGTCAACCGTCACCTCAACATGACCAATGTGTGCACCGCGTCGTGCGCCTACTGCTCGTTCCAGCGCAAGCCGGGCGAGAAGGACGCGTACACCATGCGCATCGAGGAGGCCGTCCGCCTCGCGAAGGCGATGGAGGGCGAGAACCTCACCGAGCTGCACATCGTCAACGGGCTGCACCCCACCCTGCCGTGGCGTTACTACCCGCGCTCGCTGAGCGCGCTGAAGGAAGCCCTGCCGCAGGTCTCCCTCAAGGCGTTCACCGCCACCGAGATCCACCACTTCGAGACCATCTCCGGGCTCTCGGCCTCCGAGATCCTGGACGAGCTGATCGAGGCCGGTCTGGAGTCGCTGACCGGCGGCGGCGCGGAGATCTTCGACTGGGAGGTCCGGCAGCACATCGTGGACCACGACACCCACTGGGAGGACTGGTCGCGGATCCACCGCCTGGCGCACGAGAAGGGGCTCAAGACCCCGGCGACCATGCTGTACGGGCACATCGAGGAGCCCCGGCACCGCGTCGACCACGTGCTGCGGCTGCGTGAGCTCCAGGACGAGACCGGCGGCTTCCAGGTCTTCATCCCGCTGCGCTACCAGCACGACTTCGTGGACATGAAGGACGGCAAGGTCCGCAACAAGCTCCAGGCGCGCACGACGATGGCGACCGGCGCCGAGGCGCTGAAGACCTTCGCGGTCTCGCGGCTGCTCTTCGACAACGTCCCGCACGTCAAGGTCTTCTGGGTGATGCACGGTGTGCAGACCGCCCAACTCGCGCTCCAGCACGGTGCGGACGACATGGACGGCTCGGTCGTCGAGTACAAGATCACGCACGACGCGGACAACTACGGCACGCCGAACAAGCTCGGCCGCGAGGATCTGCTGGACCTGATCCGGGACGCGGGCTTCCGGCCCGTGGAGCGCAACACCCGGTACGAGATCATCCGCGAGTACCCGGGCCCGGACGCCGGGCGGCGCGAGTCGCCGCAGCCGATGCGCGTCTGACCCGCGAGCCCTCAGGAGTCCAGGAGTCCAGCAGTTCAGGAGTACGGGAGCCCCGGCCGCCGGCCGGGGCTTTCTCGCGTGCTGGACAGGGTTTGAGGCAGCGGATCGGTAATGGTTAATCTCCGCTTATGGCACTTACGTTTGAGTTGGACCCCAAGTTCGACCGCACGCTGCGGGACGGCATCGCCGAGCTGTGGACCGATGTCTCCAACGCGGGCGGCGCGGTCGGCTTCGTGCCGCCGGTCACGGCCGACGACGTCCGGCCGGAGCTGGTCAAGCATCTGGTCGCCATGGCCGAGGGGCACACCCGCCTGCTGATCGGCCGCGACGAGGACGGCGCAGTCGCCGCCACGGTCTTCCTCTCCCTCAACACCCACCGGCTGATGACCCACTGGCTCTGGCTCTACACGGTGATGGTCCACCCGCGCCACCAGGGCAAGGGCTACGGGCGCGATCTGATGGACGCCGCGGCGCGGGCGGCCCGCGGGATCGACGGGATCGAAGCCGTCAGGCTCACCTGCCGCGGCGGCACCGGAGTCGACCGGTTCTACGCCTCGTGCGGATACAAGGAGGTCGGGCGGGTGCCCGACGCGATCCGGGTGGCCGACGGGGACGACCGCGACGACATCATCATGCTGCTGCCGCTCGGCCGCTGACGGCCCGCGCCCCCTTTGGCGGAGCCCTCCGAACTGATCGATTCCGGGGCATGCTTCACTGGTCGGGCAGGATCGAAGGACTGTCATACGTTGAGAGAGAGGCCAACTGTGTCCGCTGCCAAGCCGAGCGCGACGATTCGGTACACCGCGATGCGCCTCAGTCTCTTCGTCGGCTGCTTCGCCGTCGCGGCCGTGGCCGTCCACTTCGGTCTGCTGCCCTCCGGGGCCGGCGGCTCCAATATCGTCTGGGTGATTCTGCTCGCCCTGGTCCTGTCCGCGCCGCTCAGCTATGTGCTGCTGCGCAAGCAGCGCGACGAGATGTCCGAGCAGATCGTGTCCACGGTCGACCGCGCCAAGGAGCGCCTTGAGGCGAACCGGACCCGCGAGGACCACGTCACCCCGTGACGACCGTGGCGACGGCGTGAGGGCCGCGTAAGGACTACGTAAGCTTCCTCACATCCGTACGTTTCCGTTCGAAACCCCAGCGCCGGAGCGTCCGCTCCTGCACTGGGGTTTTGTCGTTCCCGCGGGGTGCCGGGGCGCGATGACGGCCGTGGCGTCGGCCCGGTGGGGTCAAAGAAGAGCTTTGAGCTTCTCAAAGTTCAAGTGTTAACGTGTTCGACATGAAGACAGCAGTGCGCCATCGATTCGCCGCGAGCGTCCCGCTCGTGGAGCGCCTGCATGTCGATCTCTGCCGCTGTATGTCCGCGGTCTGTTGCCGCAACGTCTGAACCGGCACCATGCAGCGGCGCCGCCCCTGACGCGGGCGCCGCACCCCCGTCCCCCGCACAGCGTCCCCGTGCGCCCCGATGCGTCACATCTGGAGTGTGTCCGTGTCCGCGAACCCCGCGTCCACCGCTGCCGGCAGCCCGTCCGGCTCCGGTTTCCGTATACCCAAGGTCCCGTTCTGGGCCCAGATAGTCGCCGGTCTCGTCCTTGGTGTCGTACTCGGCTGGCTCACGCGTACGTACGACATCGGCTGGCTCTACACCACGCTCGACAAGGTCGGCCACATCTTCGTCCAGTTGCTGAAGCTGGCCGTCGCGCCCCTCGTCTTCTTCGCGATCCTGGTGTCGATCACCAACCTGCGCAAGGTCAACAACGCCGCCCGGCTGGCCACCCGCACCCTGCTCTGGTTCATGATCACCTCACTGATCGCGGTCGCCATCGGCCTCGCGATCGGCCTGGTCACCAACCCGGGCTCCGGAACGGGCCTCACGCCGAAGGACGGCAAGCTGCCGGAGCACGCGGGCTCCTGGCTCGACTTCCTCACCGGCATCATCCCGGACAACGTGATCACGCCGTTCACCGAGCTGAACGTGCTCCAGATCGTCTTCATGGCCGCCGTCGCCGGTATCGCCGCGCTCCAGCTCGGTGAGAAGGCCCAGCCGATCCTCACCCTCAGCGAGTCCGTCCTGGAGCTCCTCCAGAAGGCCCTGTGGTGGGTCATCCGGCTCGCCCCCATCGGCACCGTCGGCCTCATCGGCTACGCGATCGCCGACTACGGCTGGGACCTGATCGGCAAGTACGCGACGTTCACCGCCGACGTCTACATCGGCTGCGCCCTGGTGCTGTTCGGGGTGTACCCGCTGCTGCTCGCCACCGTCGCCAAGCTCAGCCCGGTGCAGTTCTTCAAGGGCGCCTGGCCGGCGATCCAGCTGGCCTTCGTCTCCCGCTCCTCGGTCGGCACCATGCCGGTCACCCAGAAGGTCACCGAGCGCCTCGGCGTCCCGAAGGAGTACGCCTCCTTCTCCGTCCCGTTCGGTGCCACCACCAAGATGGACGGCTGCGCCGCGATCTACCCGGCGCTGGCGGCGATCTTCATCGCGCAGATCTTCGACGTACAGCTCGGTGTCGGTGACTACATCCTGATCGCGTTCGTCTCGGTGATCGGTTCGGCGGCCACCGCCGGTCTCACCGGTGCGACGGTCATGCTGACCCTCACGCTGTCGACGCTGGGCCTCCCGCTGGAGGGCGTCGGTCTGCTCATGGCCATCGACCCGATCCTGGACATGATGCGCACGGCCACCAACGTGGCGGGCCAGGCGCTGGTCCCGGTGATCGTCTCGGCCCGCGAGAAGATCCTCGACCACGACGCGTACAACTCGGCCTCGTCCTCCCCGGTCGACGGCGACGAGGTGCGCGACACCGAGCCGGAGCGGGTGCCGGTCGCCGCGTAACCGCGCACGCACGACATACGGGAGCGCCCCCGGTCCGCCTTCTTTCGGCAGGGCCGGGGGCGCTCCTGTGCCGTACCGGTCAACGGCCCGCCGCAGTGGACGCGAGCGCCGGGGCGGCCGAGGCGGAGGCCGATGACGTATCGCGTGCGGTCAGTCGCTGCACGGCGAACTCCCGGTTGGCGAGGGTCTGCCGGCGGTGTGCGTCGGGCAGGTCCGGCATCGCCAGCAGACGGTCGCAGGCGCGGAGCGATCCCTCGTCGTCCCCGACCCAGTAGGCGGCGATCGAGAACTCGAAGAGCAGTCCCCAGCGGTACACCCACGGCTGCATGAACAGCAGGTCGTCCGGCTGTTCCCGGTCGAGAACCGGGCGGAGGAAGGCGTGTGCGGTGTGGTGGCGGCCCAGGACGCGCAGCCGCGAGGCGAGTTCGTAGCAGGCTTCGAGCCGCTGCGGGCGGAACTCCCAGGCGCGGGAGAGGGTGTCCATCGCGGCCGGCCAGTCGTCGGCCTCGGCCCTGAGGATGCCGGCCTGGAGGAGCGAGTAGTAGACCTCCTCGTTCCAGCCGCCCATCCGCGCGCGTCGCTCGTAGAGGTCGGTCGCCCGCTTCGTGCGGCCCAGGTCGCGCATGGTCTGGGCGAGGTAGAAGACCGTACGGGCGTTGGAGGGGTCGCGTTTCAGCTCGGCGCCGAGCAGCCGGGCGTCGCGCTCGAACTTGTCGTGCCGTGAACCGCCGTCGTGGAAGTCGTGGATGACGAGCGCGTCGAGGTTCTCCTGGCCGTGGTGCCGGTCGGCGGTGAGGTACTCGTGGGTGACGCCCTCGTACCGCCAGGCCATGTCACCGCGGACGAGGCGCTTGATCCGGTACTCGGGGTCGCCCAGGTGCCGCAGCATGTAGGAGTCGGCGGTCAGCCGGGGCAGCGGGCCGTTCCTGTCGATCACCAGGTCGGCGTCGAGGAGCAGCAGATAGTCGGCCCTGCCGCGGGCGTGCTTGATGTTCAGCGTCCGGTTGTGGCCGAAGTTCACCCAGGGTTCCTCGTGGAGCTCGCCGGGGAGGCCGTCGAGTGCGCCCCGGATCAGTTGCTGGGTTCCGTCGGTCGAGCCGGTGTCGGAGATCACCCAGGTGTCGATCAGGCCGCGGACGGAGGCGAGGCAGCGTTCGATGACCGCGGCCTCGTTCTTGACGATCATGCACAGGCAAATAGACGGTTTCATGGCAACACCAATTCCCGGCGGACAGGTGCGCGTGACCTTACGTACGGGGCCGGGCGGTGCGACCGCGGCACGCCGGAACAGCCCGGATGCACCGCGGCGCGGGCACCCGACCGGACGTGGCCGATAGGCCAATGAGTTAAACAGAGCCGCTCGGCTGTAAAGGGGCTCCTGCTGCGATCCGATGAACCGACCGAAGCGTGAACACGCTTCGTTGTGGCTTCACTTGATTCAGCTCTGGAAGGAGCAGTGAATGAGTCCTGAGAACAGGACCCGGTCCTCTCTCGGCCCGATTCCCCGGCGGCGTGCTTGGCTGACCGGCACCACGATGGCCTCGATCGCCCTCATCGTCACGGGGTTCGCGAGCCCCGCGGTCGCCGCGACGCAGCAGTCGAGTCCGGTTGCCGGCAGCAGCGTCGCCATTCCGTCGGGCGGTGACAATTGCCGGGTCGAGAAGCCCAAGAAGACCAAGAAGCCGAAGAAGCACCGGTCGGTCACGAGCGCGGAGCAGGCGTCGGTTGCGCTCGGTGGCGGCGACAAGTGCAAGGTGGGCCCCACCGGGCCGACGGGCCCCACTGGGCCCAGGGGCCCGAAGGGTGACACGGGTGACACGGGTCCCACCGGTCCGAAGGGTGACACGGGTGACACCGGTCCCACTGGTCCCACCGGTCCCGGTGGATCCACTGGTTCTACCGGCCCCACTGGTCCCACTGGTCCCACTGGACCCACTGGTCCCACCGGGCCTACTGGTCCCACCGGTCCGTGTGCCGACATCGATTCCCTCGACCCGAACAACGCGGAGGAGTTCAGCGCCGTACTCAGCGGCGGCAACGCGTTCGTCGGACGTCGGGTCACCAACCCCGTGCCCCCGCAGGGGAACTACTCGTGGGTGAATCTCTCGAACAACGACAACTACCCCACCAATGCCTGTTCCATCTCCATCGTGGACCACGGGAACGACTCCTATGTGAAGGTGCTGACCACCACCGGTCAGGTCTGGGAGACGCACGGGGTCACCAACGACAACAACTTCATCTGGATCGAGCCCTGGACATTGGTGGTGTTGCAGCCGAGCTGACCGAACCAGGAAAGTAACCGCGTGTGCTGTGCCCGCCGGGTTCCGGCGGGCACAGTGCGCATTCGGCCCCGTCCGCGAACCGGCCGTCCGGAACCGGGCGGCCACTGCTCCGTACGACGCCGAGGAGACCCGCGCCGTACCCTTGCCGGGGGAGTGGCACACCGGGGGCGGGAGGAAGTCGACGTGGGTGCTGTGAAGAGCAAACGGATGCCGCGGGCCGTGCGCGAGCAGCAGATGATGGACGCCGCCGTGCAGACCTTCGGGCAGCGCGGATACCGGGCCGCCTCGATGGACGAGATCGCCGAGCTGGCGGGGGTCTCCAAGCCGCTCGTCTACCTGTATCTCAACTCCAAGGAAGAACTCTTCACCGCGTGTATCCGGCGCGAGGCGAAAGCACTGGTCGAAGCGGTGCGGGCGGGGGCGGAGCCGGGTCTGCCGGCCGATCGGCAACTGTGGTCCGGGCTGCGGGCGTTCTTCACGCACACGGCGGAGCATCCGGACGGCTGGGCGGTGCTGCACCGCCAGGCGCGTACGCACGGTGAGCCCTTCGCCAACGAGGTCACGGCGATGCGGGACGAGATCGTTGCTTTCGTGACGGATCTGATCGGGGCCGCGGCGCGCCAGGCGCACCACGATCCGGCGCTGCCCGACCGCGATGTGGCGGGGCTCGCGCAGGCGCTCGTGGGGGCCGCGGAGTCGCTTGCCGGGTGGGCGAACGAGACCCCGGGCGTCTCGGCGAAGGAGGCCGCGGCCACCCTGATGAACTTCTCCTGGGCGGGTCTGGAGAACCTCATGAACGGCCGTCCCTGGCAGCCGCCGCACCCGGCCGCGGGCCGGGCGCGCCGAGGGTCCGCCCGGTGAGGTGGACGCGGTCGGCGCCGCGCAGCTCGAAGCCGGTGGCGTCCGCCGCGTAGGTGACGGTGCCGGGCAGCAGGACGGGGGCCCTGAAGTCGGCCCGTACCCCATGGACTTCATCGGGCCGCGGCGCCTCGGCCAGGCAGCGGGCAACGGTCCACATGCCGTGGGCGATGGCCCGGGGGAAGCCGAAGAGCCGGGCGGTGAGCGGATACAGGTGGATGGGGTTCCGGTCGCCCGACGCGGCGCCGTAACGCCGCCCCAGATCGCCGGGCAGCCGCCACTCGGCGACGGCGGGAAGCTCCGCGGCCGGGGCGCCTTCCGCCGGCCCGGACGGGCGCTCCGCCGTCGGTGTGCGCGTCGCGTGCCGGGAGAGATAGCCACTGCGGGACTCCCAGACGAGCTCGCCCGCCAGCCGCGCCTCGGTGACCACGGTGACCTCGGTGCCGCGCCGGTGCGGTGTCAACTCCTCTGCGTACACGGTGAGTTCGAGCCGGTCCGTGGGGTGCGGCACCCGGTGCCGGGTGATCTCGATCCAGGTGTGGACGAGCCCGACGACCGGCAGCGGGAAGCTTCGCGCGGTCATCAGCCGCATGGCGAGCGGAAAGCCCAGCACATGCGGGTAGGTGAGCGGCAGGGTGTCCGACCCGGCGAAGCCGCATATCCGGCGGTACGAGGCGAGCGGGCCGGCCGCGATCGGTGCGGCCGGGAGCACGGCCCGCTCGGCGGGCAGGGCGGCGCCGGGGCGGCCGGCCCTCTTGAACGGGGACGTGATGGCTCCCCGTACGAGTGCGGCGTTCAGGCTCGGCACGGTGTCACGCACCCAGCAGGCTCTGGCCGCAGACCCGCACGACCTGGCCGTTGACGGCCGTCGACGCGGGCTGGGCGAACCAGGCGGTCGTCTCGGCGACATCGACCGGGAGGCCGCCCTGCGAGAGGGAGTTCATCCGGCGGCCAGCCTCCCGGATGAACAGCGGGACGGCCGCGGTCATCTTCGTCTCGATGAAGCCGGGGGCCACCGCGTTGACCGTGACGCCGTGGTCGGCGGCGGCGCGCGGGGCCAGTGCGCGGACCAGCCCGATGATGCCCGCCTTGCTCGCCGCGTAGTTCGTCTGGCCGTTGTTGCCCGCGATGCCGGCGATGGACGCGGTGGCGACGATCCGGCCGCCGCGGTTGATGGTGCCCGCCGCCGGCAGGGCGTCCGTGGTGCGCAGCACGCTGTCGAGGTTGACGTCGAGGACCGAGGCCCAGCGGTCCGCGGGCATGTTGGCGAGGCGGCGGTCGCGGGTGATGCCCGCGTTGTGGACGAGCACGTCGAGGCCGTCGGGGGCCGCGGCGGCGATCCGTTCCGCGGCGTCGTCCGCAGTGATGTCCAGCGGCAGTGCGGCGGCACCGAGCCGGTCGGCGGTACGCGCCAGCTCGTCCCGCGCCTGCGGGATGTCCAGGCAGACGACCCGGGCGCCGTCCCGGGCCAGTACCTCGGCGACCGAGGCGCCGATGCCGCGCGCCGCACCGGTGACCAGCGCGGTGCGCCCGGCGAGCGGGGCCGCCCAGTCGGCGACGGGGCCGGGGGCGGCCGTGGTCAGCTCGATCACCTGGCCGCTGAGGTATGCGGAGCGGGGCGAGAGCAGGAAACGCAGGGTGGATTCGGCCGCCGCGACGGCTTCCGGCGCGATACGGAGCAGCTGTGCGGTGGCGCCCCTGCCGATCTCCTTGCCCAGCGAGCGTACGAAGCCCTCCAGCGCCTGCTGGGCGGCGGCCTGATGGTGGTCGTCGGCGGACGGCCGTACACCCAGCACCACGACGCGCCCGCCCGGCGCCAGGGAACGGACCACCGGGTGCAGCGCCGCGTGGACACCTGCCAGCCCGCCGGGGGTGACGACGGCCGTCGCGTCCAGCACGATCCCGGCCGGGCGTTCGGCGCGCCCGGTGACTTCGAGGCCGGTGGCCGCGAGGAGCGCGCCGAGCTCCTTCGTGACCGTGGAGTCCCCGGCGGTGAGGTGCAGCAGCGGGCCGTCCGGCGTCGGGGTCTTGGGCGACCAGCGGCGCAGCGGGGCGGGCTGCGGGAGTCCGAGCCGCCGGGTCAGAAAACGGCCGGGTGCTGTGCCGGTGAAGTGCAGATAGCGGTCGGCCATTGTCCGGACTCCCTGCTCGGTCGTAGATTTACTACGGAGTAAGGTTACTCAAGAGTCAGGAGCCGGTCGAGATGATCCCCCTCGAACTCCCGCAGCCCCGCAGGGTCGCGGTCATCGGCGGCCGCCGCATTCCGTTCGCGCGCTCCGACGGCCCTTACGCACAGTCCTCCAACCAGCAGCTGCTCACGGCCGCCCTGGGCGGCCTGGTCGAGCGGTTCGGACTCCAGGGGGAGCGGGTCGGCGAGTTCGTCGCTTGCGCGGGTCGAGCGCCGTTCGCCGCGACGGGCGCCAGGATCGTCGCCACCCTCGCGAAGCTCCTGGCGGAGCGCGACGCACCGTCCCGGGGGCTGATCTCGATCTGCGCGGCGGGCGGCCAGGGCGTCACGGCCATCCTCGAACGCCCCTGACGAACCGGCTCGACGCACCACACCGGAGCCCCCACCGGTCCGGCGATCGACGACGAACCCGCCGCCGGAGGGACCCGGCGGAAACGCCCGACCCCATGTTGAGGAGCCGCACGTGTCCACGCCACCCACCGCCCCCGCCGCCGCTGCCCCCACTCTCGTCGAGCCGACCAGGGTCAGGTCCGCGGACGGCTCGGTGCAGCAGGTCTCCGTACCCCCCGCCGCACCGCCCGTCCGCCGCGGCTCGCTCGCCGAGATCCCGTTCGACAACGCCCGCGAGGCCCCCGCCGACGCCGTGCTCAGCCGCAAGCAGCCGGACGGCGGCTGGCAGGACGTGACGGCGGCGGAGTTCGCCGACGAGGTGCTCGCCGTCGCCAAGGGCCTTGTCGCGGAGGGCCTCGGCGCCGGCGACCGGATCGCGATCATGGCGCGGACCACCTACGAGTGGACCCTGCTCGACTTCGCGGCCTGGGCCGCCGGGCTCGTCACCGTCCCCATCTACCCGACCTCCTCCGCCTTCCAGGCCCGCTGGATCCTCCAGGACTCCGGCGCCGTGGCGTGCGCCGTCGAGACCGCGGACCAGGGCCGGATGATCAGCCAGGAGCGCAAGCAGCTCGGCGATCTCGCCCACCTGTGGCAGTTCGACACGGGCGCGCTCGGCCGGCTGAAGAGCCTCGGCCGGGACGTCCCCGACGACACCGTCGCCGCCCGCCGCGCCACGCTGGAGCCCGAGACCCCCGCCACCCTCATCTACACCTCCGGCACCACCGGCCGCCCCAAGGGCTGCGTGCTCAGCCACGGCAACTTCTTCGCCGAGGTCGACAACGCGATCGAGCTCCTCCACCCGGTCTTCAAATCGGTCAGCAAGTACCCCGCGTCCACACTGCTCTTCCTCCCGCTCTCGCACGTCTTCGGGCGGATGGTCGCGATCGGCTGTCTGCGCGCCCGGGTCCGCCTCGGCCACGCCCCGTCCATCCGGACCGAGGACCTGCTCGCCGACCTCGCCGGGTTCCGGCCGTCGTTCCTGCTGGCCATCCCGTATGTGCTGGAGAAGGTGTACAACACCGGCCGTGCCACCGCCGAGAAGATGGGCCGCGCCTCGTCGTTCGACCGCGCCGCGAAGATCGCCCAGCGGTACGGGCAGGCCGTCGAGGCCGCCGAACACGGCACCGGCCCCGGCCCGGGGCTGGGTCTGCGGGCCGCCCGCGCCCTGTACGACCCGCTGGTCTACCGCCGGATCCGGGCCGCGCTCGGCGGACACGTCCGGTACGCGATCTGCGGCGGCTCCCCGCTGGGCCACCGGCTCGCGGCGTTCTATGCGGGTGCGGGCATCGAGATCTTCGAGGGCTACGGGCTGACGGAGACCACCGCCGCCGCCACCGTCACCCCGCCGCTCAAACCCCGTCTGGGCACCGTCGGCTGGCCGCTGCCCGGCACCGCCGTGCGGATCGCGGACGACGGCGAGGTGCTGCTCAGCGGCGGGCAGGTGTTCCAGGGCTACTGGGACGCCGAACAGAGCCGGCCCGTACCCGCGCAGGAGGGCGGCTGGTTCGCCACCGGAGACCTGGGCGCGCTCGACGAGGACGGCTACCTCACGATCACCGGCCGCAAGAAGGACATCATCATCACCTCCGGCGGCAAGAACGTCACCCCGGCCCCCCTGGAGGACTGGCTGCGCGCCCACCCCCTGGTCGGCCAGTGCATGGTGGTCGGCGACAACCGCTCCTTCGTCACCGCCCTGATCACCCTGGAGCCGGACGGGCTCGCCCACTGGCGGCAGATGAAGAAGAAGCAGCACGTGCCGATACGGGAACTCGTCGACGACGAGGAACTGCGTGCGGCGCTGCAACGCGCCGTCGACGAGGCCAACCGGCTGGTCTCCCGAGCGGAGTCGATCCGTAAGTTCACCGTCCTGCCGGTGGACTTCACCGAGGAGAGCGGCCATCTGACGCCCTCGCTGAAACTGAAGCGGGACGCGATCGCGCGGGACTTCGAGGCCGAGATCGAGGCGCTGTACCGGAAGTGAGCGCACGGGCCGCGACGCGGTGTCTCCGGGACGGTCTGTTCCGTGTCGCGCCCGGATTCCCTCAGCTGTCCCGCGCGCTCGTCATGCGGTCCGCGGGCGGGCGAAGGTGGCGTGTGCCGATCGGCCGGTTCCCGCGGCGACACGGTCGGCCGCGAACCTGCGGTTGCTGATGGTCTGGTCACGGAAGTTGGCCGGGAGGTCGGGCAGGGCGAGGAGGCGATCGCAGGCAGCCAGCGATCCGCGCGCGTCACCGGTCCAGTAGGCGGTGATGGAGTGCTCGAAGAGCAGGCCCCAGCTGTAGACCCAGGGTTCCACGAACAGCCAGTCCTGGGGCGCGGGGCGGTTGAGGCCGGCGAGGGCGAAGGCATTGGCGGCCTGGAAGCGCCCCTTCTTCCGCAGCCGGGAGACCAGCTCGTAGCAGGCCTCCAATCGCTGCGGCCGGCTTTCCCACGCATGGGTGAGAGCCTCCACGGCGCCGGTCCAGTCGCCGCTGTCGGCCTTGAGCACCCCCACTTGGAGCAGGGCGTAGTACACCTCCTCGTCCCATCCGCCCATGCCGGCCCGGCGTTCGTACGCCGCGATCGAGTCCCGGGTCTCACCCATGTCGCGGAGGGTCTGCGCGAGGTAGAAGACGGTGCGGGGATTGTCCGGATCGCGCTTGAGGTCCTCGCGCAGCAGACGGGCGTCCCGGGTGAACTTGTCCCCGCGTGAGCCGCCGTCGGCGAAGTGCTCGATGCTGAGAACCTGGAGGTCGGCGACAGTGTGCTGCTGGTCGGTGGTCAGGTATTCGTGGGTCGCGCCCTCGTACCGCCATGGGATGGTCCCCTTGACCAGCCGGGGGATGCGGTATTCGAGGGCGCCCAGATGGCGCAACATGTAGGAATCGGCGCTCAGTTCGGAGAGCGCGGACAGTGTTCCCTCTCGTCGGACGGCCATGTCGGCGTCGATGAGGAGGAGATAGTCGGCCTTGCCGCGTGCGCGCTGGATGTTCAGGGTGCGGTTGTGGCCGAAGTTGGTCCAGGGATCCTCATGGAGTTCCCCCGGAATCCCCTTGAGCGTGGCGCGGATCAGTTCCTGGGTGCCGTCACGGGAGCCGGTGTCGGAGATGACCCAGGTATCCACCAGGTCACGTACGGAGTTCAGGCATCGCTCGATGACCTTCGCCTCGTCCTTGACGATCATGCACAAACAGATCGACGGCTTGCCGTGCGGGGTGGCCGGCCGCTTTTCGGTTGGGCGGTCGATCAGATTTGTCACTTGGATCTTCCAATCCTGTGTTCATGGAATAACGCCCCACGCGAATCGGTGCGGCGTACGGGTTCGGCCGTTCTGGCCACCGGAGACGAGCGACGCCGAGGCGCCGAGAACAGGTGACCGCTTCGCGACGCGGAATGCTCGGAGGCGCACAGGCGGTCCGGCCGAAATGACCAATAGGTCCAATTAGACTGAAAACGGGGGCAGATGGCTGTGTCCGCCTCACCCGCAAGAGGTGTGGTCTGTGCTCAAACGGCAGATCGGCGCGTGGCGCATATGCCAATCACTCGCCGGGACTGTCACATTCACGGCTCCAATTCCACGCAGCAGCGGTTAGGAACCGAGATGTACAAATCGAGAAGTTGGGACATTCTGTCTCGCTCGACTCTGGGCGCCATGTCGCTGGGCATGACTCTGGCGCTGTGTCCCATGAACATCGCTCATGGGACGCCGAACCCCTCGGGTACGGAGGCGTCCAACCGAGTCATGGCCAGCCGGGTGCTGGCCAGCGTGTCCGGGACGGTCATCTCCAACACCTCTCAGAACATCCGCAGCGGTCCCACCACCCAGTCGGCGATCGTGGGCAGCGTGCCGTCCGGCGGCCAGGTGTCCATCGCCTGCAAGGTGTTCGGCCAGAATGTCGACGGCAACCCCCTGTGGTACTTGCTGTCCAACGGCAGTGGCTGGATGAGCGCCCGCTACATCTCGACAGCGACCACCGTGCCGTTCTGTGACGACTTCCCGGGGACCGGCCCCACCGGTCCGACGGGCCCCACCGGTCCGACGGGTCCGACGGGTGCCACTGGTGTCTCTGGTGCGACCGGTCCGACGGGTCCGACGGGTGCGACGGGTCTGACGGGCGCTACTGGTGCCACGGGAGCCACTGGTGGCACTGGTGCTACGGGAGCCACGGGTCCGACGGGTGCGACGGGTCTGACGGGTGCCACCGGCCCGGCTGGCGCCACTGGCTCCACGGGCGCCACGGGAGCCACTGGTGGCACTGGTGCTACGGGAGCCACGGGTCCGACGGGTGCGACGGGTCTGACGGGTGCCACCGGCCCGGCGGGCGCCACTGGCTCCACGGGTCCGACGGGTGCGACGGGTCTGACTGGTGCCACCGGTCCGGCTGGTGCCGATGGTGTTGATGGCGCGACCGGTCCGACGGGTCCGACGGGTGCCACTGGTGTCACTGGTGCGACGGGTGCCACCGGTGCGACGGGTCCGACGGGTGCGACGGGTCTGACGGGTGCGACCGGTCCGGCTGGTGCCGATGGTGTTGACGGCGCCACTGGTGCGACGGGTCCGACGGGTGCGACGGGTCTGACGGGTGCGACCGGTCCGGCTGGTGCCGATGGTGTTGATGGTGCGACCGGTCCGACGGGTCCGACGGGTGCCACTGGTGTCACGGGTGCGACGGGTGCGACCGGTGCGACGGGTCCGACGGGTGCGACGGGTCTGACGGGTGCGACCGGTCCGGCTGGTGCCGATGGTGTTGACGGCGCGACCGGTCCGACGGGTCCGACGGGTGCGACGGGTCTGACGGGTGCGACCGGTCCGGCTGGTGCCGATGGTGTTGATGGCGCCACTGGTGCGACGGGTCCGACGGGTGCGACGGGTCTGACGGGTGCGACCGGTCCGGCTGGTGCCGATGGTGTTGATGGCGCGACCGGTCCGACCGGTCCGACCGGTCCGACGGGTGCCACTGGTGTCACTGGTGCGACCGGTGCGACCGGTCCGGCTGGTGCCGATGGTGTTGACGGCGCCACTGGTGCGACGGGTCCGACGGGTGCGACGGGTCTGACCGGTCCGGCTGGCGCCGACGGCGTTGACGGCGCGACCGGTCCGACCGGCCCGACGGGTGCCACCGGTCCGGCTGGTGCCAACGGTGCCGATGGTGTTGACGGCGCCACTGGTGCGACGGGTCCGACGGGTGCGACGGGTCTGACGGGTGCGACCGGTCCGGCTGGTGCCGATGGTGTTGACGG
>NZ_JBEXPH010000010.1:85552-98175 GCF_040611955.1 Streptomyces sp. NPDC006510
GACCGGTCCGGCTGGTGCCGATGGTGTTGACGGCGCTACCGGTGCGACCGGTCCGACGGGTCCGGCTGGTGCCGATGGTGTTGACGGCGCTACCGGCGCTACCGGTGCGACCGGTGCGACCGGTGCGACCGGTCCGGCTGGTGCCGATGGTGTTGACGGCGCTACCGGTGCGACCGGTCCGACGGGCGCGACCGGTCCGACGGGTGCGACGGGTGCCACCGGGCCTGTCGGTCCGTCCCAGACCGCTACCAGCGCAGCCACGCTCATCCCCGCCGGGGGCAGCATCCAGGACATCACGGCTGTATGCCCTGCCGGCACCGTGCTGACCGGGGGAGGGGCCGTGAACCAACTGCAGAACGAGGAGATCCACTGGACCGCGAGCGCTCCGGACACCGTGACCAACAGCTGGCACGTCTCCGCGTACAACAGCGGTGCCACACCGCAGACCGTCCAGTCGTACGCGGTCTGTATCCCTGCCACTCCGTGATCTGACCGGTTCTGAGGGGGACTGTCCCGAACCCGCTCGGGGGTCGGGACAGTCCCCGGTCGCTGCCACAGCAGAGAAGGTCTTCTGCTGTGGCAGCTTCATGTCGTCCTCGTCGAGTTACGCAGCCCCGGCAACCGCCCGATGCGACCGTACGGGCGCGTGCCGGCCCGGTTTCCGCCGAGCGTTCGGGCACGGGTGATCGGGGGCCGTTGGGTCTACTGGAGCGGCTGAACTTCCGGCACCCTGGGGTCCGTTCGGCCCGAGGCCGTTCCCGTACCCGGTACCCCACTCGGACTCGACCCGGAGGATGACCGCGCATGCGCTCGATACGTTTCGCCCTGCTGGGGCTGGTGGCCCTGGTCGCGGGGCTGCTGACCGCGACCCCCGCCGCCGCGGCCCCGAACTTCAAGGCACCGTTCCCCTGCGGCCAGACCTGGACCTACAGCCACCACTCGGCGGAGGTCAGATCGGCCCTGGACTTCGTGCGGACCGACGGCGGCGCCACCGCGGGCACCCCGGTCCTCGCCTCGTCCGGCGGAACCGCCCACCGTTACTCCCAGCCCAGTGGAGCGGGCAACTACATCGTCGTCGACCACGGTGGCGGCTGGCAGACCTACTACTTCCACCTCTCCTCGTACTCGGTCGCCGACGGCGCCTCCGTGTCGCAGGGGCAGCAGATCGGCGTCACCGGCTCCACCGGCAACAGCAGCGGCGCTCACATCCACTACGAGCAGCTGTACAACGGCGTGGGCCAGACCATCTCGATCAACGGCCAGTCGCTCGCCCCGTACCCCGGCTCGTACTACAGCAAGTACCTGACCAGCGACAACGGCTGCGGTGGGGGTGGCCAGTACTGGGTCGACACCTTCGCCGACGCCACGGGCTACGCGGCGCCGAACACGAACGATGCGCAGGGCTTGCTGAAGGCCGGTACGAACTACGTCTACTGCAAGGTGTGGGGAGCCCAGGTCGGTTCGGGCTCCAGTTACAACCACTGGTGGCTCAAGACGGACCTGGACACGGTGTACGCGGGCAAGAACGGGCGGGGCGCGTACGTCTCGGCGTACTACCTGTCCCGCTGGGGCAACGACGAGGCCCGGGACAACAACGGGGCGGTCGTCCCGGACTGCTGACGGGCGAACGCATCGCGGTACGGGGGCGTGATCGCGCCCCCGTACCGGCCGTCGTTACGCTTCCCGTATGGGTGAGGCGGTGGACGGCGGTCCCGGCTGGGCGGCGACGCGGGCATGGGCCGAGCGGAACCTGGCGCCGGGGGAGCGGATCGAGGGCTCGGAGCGGCTGCGCAGCGGCTGGAGCTCGCGGATGCGGCGGCTGCACATCTCCGGTCCACGGGGCGGGCGTTCGCTGGTCCTGCGGTCCTTTGTCAAGCCCTTCTACGTGCGCCACGCGCCGGGGCTACTCACCCGGGAGGCGGACGTACTGCGGCTGCTGGGCGGCACGGACATCCCGGCGGCGCGGTGCGTGGCCGTCGACGCTTGGGGTGAACACTGCGACCACCCCTCGCTGTTGATGAGCCTGCTGCCCGGCGAGGTGCGGGTCGATGACGCCGGGGCGGCCGGTCGCATCGGGCTGCTGGCAGGGCAGTTGGCCGCCATCCACCGGGTTGAGGTCACCGACCGGACCCGTCCGCGTGACTACGAGGCGTGGACCGCGCCGGACCGGGTGCGGGTGCCCGCCGCCACCGGCCGACCGGGGCTGTGGCGACGGGCGGTGGACGTGATCCGCCGCGAACCGCCCGCGTACGAACCGCGGTTCCTGCACCGCGACTTCCATCCGGGCAATGTGCTCTTCGGTGGCGAGGGGGCGGACCTGCGGATCAGCGGGGTCGTCGACTGGGTGGAGACCTCCTGGGGCCCGGCCGATCTGGATGTCGCCCACTGTTCGACGGCGCTGGCGCTGCTGCACGGCGTTCCGGCCGGGACGGGCTTCGCCGGACAGTACGAGGCGGCGGGCGGGCGACTGGCCGGGAACGGGGCGGACCACCTCTACTGGCGGCTGCTGGACGCGCTTGCCCACGCCCCGGACGCGGAGAAGCTGGCGGTCCCGTGGCGGGAGCTGGGACGGACCGATCTGACGTCCGAGGTGCTTACGCGGCGCCTGGAAAACTATGTGGAGAGCCTGCTCGAACAGTTCGACCGGTAGACGTGCCGCCGGCCGTCGGTGGGACGGAGCGTTCCTGTCGTAGCGGGCCGGCTGAGCGCCGGGCGCCGACTCCTGGCTGGAGGTGGGCCGCACGCTCAATGTGCTGGCCCCCCTCAGCAAGGGGACGGCGGGCAGTGACCACGACGGCGGCGGAGGTGCGATCGACCAGAACGTGTCGGGTTCGCAGGGCGTGGGCGTCCAGGCCGCGCCGGACGAGAACGAGGACGAGAACGAGGACGAGAACGAGGACGAGAACGAGGACGACGAGGGCGAGGGCGAGGGCGGGGGCGCGGCGGCGCCCGGCACCGCGCCGGCCCCCGAGAGCGCGGCGACCGGCGGGGACGACGACGAGGGCGACGCCGACGGCGAGGCCGCCGCTCCCTCCCTGTCCTGACCTCCGCTCCGGCGCCGGCCGGCCGGAGGTGCCGTGCGAGGTTGCACGACAGATCCGGTACGCCCCTGGGTGTGTCCGCAAGGCTTCCTCCCCGCCCCTTGCCTGATGCGGCGTCAGGCGTGACGATGGCCCCCGCGCCCGTCAAGTGACGGTGCGTCAGATTGCCTCGGGGAGGAGGCCGTTCGGTGCCGATATCGACCACCGGGCCGCTGTCGTACGGGATGCAGCTGCCGATCCAGTCGCAGAGCACCATCTACGCCGAGGGGTGGGAGGCGGCGGCCGGTCCGGCCGACCTCGCCGCGATCGCCCGGACCGCCGACCGTACCGGCTTCAGCTATCTGGCGAGCTGCGACCATGTCGCGATCCCGCGGCGCCTCGCCGGGGTCATGGGCACCGTCTGGTACGACCCGGTCGCCACTCTCGCCCATCTCGCCGGGATCACCGAGCGGGTCCTGCTGATGAGCCATGTCGCCGTCGTCGGCCTGCGGCACCCGCTGGCCACCGCCAAGCAGTACGCCACCCTCGACCACCTCTGCGGCGGCCGGCTGATCCTCGGGGTCGGCGCCGGGCACGTACCGGAGGAGTTCGAGGCGCTCGGGGCGGACTTCGACGGGCGGGGCGGGGTGCTCGACGAGACCATCGACGCGCTGAAGGCGGCGCTCGGCCCGGAGGAGTACCCGGAGTTCACGGGGGAGCGGTTCTCCTTCGGCGGCCTCGGGCAGCTGCCGCGTCCGGCCCAGGAGCGGGTGCCGGTCTGGGTGGGCGGCTCCTCGCCGGCCGCGGTGCGGCGGGCGGCCGTGCGGGGGGACGGCTGGCTGCCGCAGGGCGATCCGCGGGAGCAGCTGCCCGCGCAGATCGCCCGGCTGAAGGAGCTGCGGGAGGCGGCCGGGGTCGAGGCGCCCATCGTCGTCGGTGCGATCACCGAGCCGCTGTACGTCGGTGAGCCGGAGTGGTCCGTCGGGCGGCGCACCCTCACCGGGAAGCCGGAGGCGATCGCCGAGTCGCTGCGCGCGTACCCGGCCATGGGCGTCCACCAGATCCAGGTGCGGTTCCGCAGCCGGAGCCGCAGCGAACTGACCGACCAGATGGCGGCGTTCGCCGCCGAGGTCGCACCTCATCTCGACAGGTAGGAGTCAGGCCATGGGCAAGCTGGACGGGCGGGTCGTACTCATCAGCGGTGCGGCGCGCGGGCAGGGCGAGCAGGAGGCGCGGCTCTTCGCCGCGGAGGGCGCGCGGGTGGTGATCGCCGATGTGCTCGACGAACAGGGCGAGGCGCTGGCCGAGGAGCTGCGGGGCGAGCTGGGGAAGGACGCCGCCAGGTTCGTCCACCTGGACGTGAGCCGGGAGCAGGACTGGCAGGGCGCGGTCGCCGCCGCGAAGGACGCCTTCGGGCGGATCGACGGGCTGGTCAACAACGCGGGGATCCTCCGGTTCAACGAGCTGGTGAGCACGCCGCTGGAGGAGTTCCAGCAGGTGGTGCAGGTCAATCAGGTGGGCGCGTTCCTCGGGATCAAGACCGTCGCGCCCGAGATCGGGGCCGCGGGCGGCGGGACCATCGTCAACACCGCCTCGTACACGGGGCTCACGGGCATGGCGTTCGTGGGTGCCTACGCCGCCACCAAGCACGCGGTCCTCGGTCTGACCCGGGTGGCGGCGCTGGAGCTGGCCGCGCAGGGGATACGGGTCAACGCCGTCTGCCCCGGGGCCGTGGACACCGCGATGACCAATCCGGCGGCGCTGGACCCGGCCGCGGATCCGGAGGAGTCGAAGGAGGCGGTGGCCGAGCTGTACCGCAAGCTGGTGCCGCTGGGGCGGATCGGGCAGCCGGAGGAGGTGGCGGCGCTGGCTCTCTTCCTGACCTCGGAGGACTCCTCGTACATCACCGGGCAGCCGTTCGTCATCGACGGGGGATGGCTGGCGGGCGTCAGCCTGTTCTGAGTTTGTCTGACGATGCGTCAGGTATTGACGGGTGGGGGTGCCGGTGGAACAGTCGGACGCATCAAGATCTGACGGTGTGTCAGAAACGATTGAGGACGGTGAACCCCCTTGGAATTCGGGCTCTTTGTACAGGGGTACGTGCCCGCCGCGCGGGCCAAGGCCGACCCCGGGGCAGAGCACAAGGCGCTGATCGAGGAGACCGAGTACGTCATCCAGGCGGACAAGTCCGGCTTCAAGTACGCCTGGGCCTCCGAGCACCACTTCCTGGAGGAGTACTCGCATCTCTCGGCCAACGATGTGTACCTGGGGTATCTCGCCCACGCCACCGACCGCATCCATCTCGGATCCGGCATCTTCAACCCGCTCGCCCCGGTCAACCACCCGGTGAAGGTGGCCGAGAAGGTCGCCATGCTCGACCATCTGTCGGAGGGACGCTTCGAGTTCGGCTCGGGACGCGGGGCCGGCAGCCACGAGATCCTGGGGTTCATGCCGGGCATCACCGACATGAACCACACCAAGGAACTCTGGGAAGAGACCATCGCCGAGTTCCCCAAGATGTGGCTCCAGGACGAGTACGTCGGCTTCCAGGGCAAGCACTGGTCGCTGCCGCCGCGCAAGATCCTGCCCAAGCCGTACGGGAAGTCTCACCCGGCGATGTGGTACGCGGCCGGGTCGCCGTCCTCGTACGCGATGGCGGGCAGGAAGGGGCTCGGCGTGCTGGGCTTCAGCGTGCAGAAGGTCTCCGACATGGAGTGGGTCGTCGAGTCCTACAAGACGGCCGTCAAGGAGGCCGAACCGGTCGGGGACTTCGTCAACGACAACGTCATGGTCACCTCCACGGCGATCTGCGCCGAGACGCACGCCAAGGCCGTCGAGATCGCCGTGGGCGGCGGGCTGAACTACCTGCAGTCGCTGCTCTTCCGCTACCACGACACCTTCCCCCGGCCGGAGGGCATACCGGAGTGGCCCGAGCTGCTCCCGGAGTACTCCGAGGAGATCATCGAGCTGCTGATCGCCGAGGAGCTGATGATCTGCGGTGACCCGGACGAGGTGCTGCGGCAGTGCAAGCGGTGGGAGCAGGCGGGGGCGGACCAGCTGAGCTTCGGGCTGCCGATCGGGGTGAGCCGTGAGGACACCCTGAACTCGATCAGGCTGATCGGGGAGCACGTGATCCCGGAGATCGACACGGACCCGGTGCACCGGACCTCACGGTTCCGGGACGCGGCGTAGGGGAGCGAGCCCCGTCGAAGGCTGCGGCGTCTTCCCGGACCGCCGCTCCGTGCAGCCGGGGTGCGTACCGCGGCCGTGCGCACCCCGGCTGCACATCCACCCACCACAGAAGGGAACCCCGTCATGCTCGACCACCTCATCCGCGGAGCGACCGTCGTGGACGGCACCGGCGGGCCCTCGTACCCCGCCGACATCGGCATCCGCGACGGCCGCATCGCCGTCGTCGCCGAACCGGGCACTCTCACCGAGGAGGCCGTCACCACCGAGGACGCCACCGGTCTCGTCCTCGCGCCCGGGTTCGTCGACCCGCACACCCACTACGACGCCCAGCTCTTCTGGGACCCGTACGCCACCCCGTCCATGAACCACGGCGTCACCACCGTCGCCGGAGGCAACTGCGGGTTCACCCTCGCCCCGCTGCACCCCGAGCGCCCCGAGGACGCCGACTACACCCGCCGGATGATGTCGCGGGTGGAGGGCATGGCCCTCAAGGCGCTGGAGGAGGGCGTCGACTGGACCTGGTCCAGCTTCCGCGAATACCTCGACGCCCTCGAAGGGCGGATCGCCGTCAACGCCGGGTTCATGGTCGGGCACTGCGCCCTGCGCAGGCACGTCATGGGCGCCGACGCGGTCGGCGGACAGCCCACCCCCGAGCAGCTCGACGCCATGCTCGCGCTGTTCCACGACGCGATGGACGCCGGGGCCTGGGGGCTGTCCACCACCCAGTCCGCCACCCACTCCGACGGCGACGGGCAGCCCGTCGCCTCCCGGCACGCACTGCCCGAGGAGCTCCTCGCGCTCTCCCGGGCCGTCGGCGAACACGAGGGCACCCAGCTCGAAGCGATCGTGGCCGGCTGCCTCGACCAGTTCTCCGACCAGGAGATCGAGCTGCTCGTCGACATGACCGCCACCGCCGGACGCCCGCTGAACTGGAACGTCCTCACCATCGACGCCGCCGTCCCCGAACGCGTACCGCGTCAGCTGGTGCCCAGCGAACGGGCCCGCCGGGCCGGTGGCCGGATCGTCGCGCTGACCATGCCGATCCTCACCCCGATGAACATGTCGCTCGGCACCTTCTGCGCCCTCAACCTCATACCCGGCTGGGGCGACATCCTCGCCCTCCCCGTCCCCGAGCGCATCGAGCGGCTCCGCGACACCGCCACCCGCGCCGAGATGCTCCGCCGCGCCGACAGCAAGGAGGCCGGTGTCTTCCGCCGCCTCGCCGACTTCGGCCGGTACGTCATCGGCGACACCTACAGCGCGGCCAACGAGGGGCTGAGCGGCCGCGTCGTACGCGACATCGCCGCCGAACGCGGACAGGACCCCTTCCACTGCCTCGTCGAGATCTGCGCCGCCGACGAGCTGCGTACGGTGCTGTGGCCCATGCCCACCGACAACGACCCCGCCTCCTGGGCGCTGCGCCGCGAGACCTGGGAGCACGAGGACGTCATGCTCGGCGGCTCCGACGCGGGCGCGCACCTGGACCGGATGTGCGGTGCCCCGTACACCACCCGGTTCCTCGGCGACTGTCTGCGCGGACGCCGGCTCGTCCCCCTGGAGCGGGCGGTGAAGATGCTCACCGACGACCCCGCCCGGCTCTTCGGGCTCCGCGACCGGGGCCGGATCGAGGAGGGCTTCCACGCCGACCTCGTCCTCTTCGACCCGGAACGCATCGACGCCGGGCCCGCCACCCTCGTCCACGATCTGCCCGGCGACAGCCCCCGGCTCGACTCCAGGGCCATCGGCATCGTGTCGGTCCGGGTCAACGGGGTGGAGACCCTGCGCGACGACAAGGTGACCGGCGCGGTCCCCGGCACGGTGCTCCGCTCCGGGCGCGACACCCGGACGGTGAGCACCGTATGAGCGACGGGGAGCGGCGCCTGTTCATCGGCGGGCGGTGGACCGAACCCGACCACGGCCACTACGAGGTGATCGACCCGGCGACCGAGGAGGTCGTCGGCCTCGCCCCGGAGGCGAGCCGCGAGCAGGTGCACGCGGCGGCGGCCGCGGCCCGGGAGGCCTTCGCCACCTGGTCCCGCACCCGCCCCGAGGAGCGGGCCGAGATCCTGGACCGGGCCGCCGGTCTGATGCTGCGCGACCTCGACGGCAACACCGCACTCGCCCGCGCGGAGAGCGGCGCCACCACAGCGACGGCCCGGGGCATGCAGGTCGCCGTGGGCGCCGCCCGCTTCCGCCGGTATGCCAGGGGCGCCCTGGAACCGGTCGAGGAGGCCGTCGCGCCGCAGATCAACGAGGCCGGGCCGATGGGGCGGGCGGGGGTCTTCGGGGCGCTCGCGGTCCGCCAGCCGGTCGGCGTCGTCACCTGCATCACCTCGTACAACAACCCCTGGGCCAACCCGGCGGGCAAGGTGGCGCCCGCACTGGCCATGGGCAACACGGTCGTCGTGAAGCCCGCCCCGCAGGACCCGCTCTCCGTCTTCCGGATGGCCGAGGCGCTCGAAGCGGCGGGCGTCCCGCCGGGCGTCGTCAATGTCGTCACCGGTTCGGGCCCCGAGGCGGGCGAGGCCGCCGTCGGCTCGCCGGACGTCGACATGGTCAGCTTCACCGGCTCCACCGCGGTCGGACAGCGCATCGCCGAGGTGTGCGGGCGGGACATGAAGCGGCAGCTGATGGAGCTGGGCGGCAAGGGCGCCGCGGTCGTCCTCGACGACGCGGACCTCGACTCGGCGGCAGCGGGCATCGGCAGCACGTTCTCCTTCTACAGCGGCCAGATCTGCACGGCCCCGACCCGGGTCCTCGTCCAGCGCGGTGTCCATGACGCCCTGCTCGGGAAGCTCGCCGGGTACGCGGGCCGTCTGAAGGTGGGCGACCCGGCGGCCAGGGGCACGGTCGTCGGCCCGGTGATCTCCGCCGCCCACCGCGACCGCGTCGAGTCGTACGTCGAGCTGGGCCGGAAGGAGGGGGCGAGGGTCGTCACCGGCGGCGAACGCCCGGCCGGGCTCGACCGGGGCTTCTACGTCGCCCCGACCCTCCTCGCCGACTGCACCAACGACATGCGCGTCGTCCGTGAGGAGATCTTCGGCCCCGTCGTCGTGGTCGTCCCCTTCGACGACGAGGAGGAGGGCATCGCGCTCGCCAACGACAGCGACTACGGGCTGATCGACTACGTCTGGTCCTCGGACGTGGCCCGCGCCTTCCGGGTGGCCCGGCGGCTGCGCGCCGGCGGGGTCGGGGTGAACACCATCGGGCGGAACATGGAGGCCCCGTTCGGCGGGTTCAAGAAGAGCGGTGTCGGGCGCGACGTCGGCTCGTACGCCCTGCACGCGTACAGCGAACTCCAGTCGATCGTCTGGCCCGGCTGAACCGGCCGCCCCCGTGGGTGTCCGCTCAGCGGACACCCACGGGAAATTTTGAATGGCAACAAAACGGACAGTGCTGCGGTTCCCGTACGGTGCTGCGATCGAGTCCGGGCCTCATATCGGAAGGCGTCTGACGCAAACGACCTTCAATTAATCGCCGTGTTTCCGTATTGTTGCCTGGAATTCAAGGGCGAGGTGGCGGAGTCTCAGCCTCCGGATGTGGAAATCGTAGCGTTTATCGTCCTTTTCATGACTCAGGTGGACGTGCGGCCGCAGGCCGGAGACACCGGACGGGGCGCCGCCCCGGCCGACAGCGGGGTACGCGGCAAGGGCCTCGGCGGGAACTCCGTCGGCCTGATGGGCAGCGCCGTCATCGGCATCTCCACCGTCGCCCCCGTCTACTGCCTCACCTCCACCCTCGGCTCCACCGCGGGAGAGGTCGGCGTGCAGATGCCCGCCGTCTTCCTGGCCGGCTTCCTGCCGATGCTGCTCGTCGCCTTCGCGTACCGCGAGCTCAACAAGGCCATGCCGGACTGCGGCACCTCGTTCACCTGGACCGTCAAGGCGTTCGGCCCGCGCATCGGCTGGATGTGCGGCTGGGGCCTGGTCATCGCGACGATCATCGTCCTGTCGAACCTGGCGGGCGTCGCCACCTCGTACTTCTGGCTCCTGGCGGGCGAGATCACCGGCAGCGACTCGATCGCCGCCCTGGACGACAACAAACCCGTCCACATCCTCACCTGCCTGGCCCTGATCGCGGTCGCCACGGCGATCAGCTACCGGGGGATGACGGCCACCAAGGGCGTCCAGTACGCACTGGTGGGGCTGCAACTCGTCGTCCTCGCGCTGTTCGTGGCGATGGCCGTGCAGAAGGCGAACAGCGGGGAGTTCGCCTCGTCGCTGGACTTCTCCTGGTCCTGGCTGAACCCGTTCGCCGTGCAGTCCTTCGCCGCGTTCACCGCGGGCCTGTCGCTGTCGATCTTCATGTTCTGGGGCTGGGACGCCTGTCTGACCGCCAACGAGGAGACCACCGGCAGCGAGAGGACCCCCGGACGGGCCGCGCTCATCGCGATGGTCGTGCTCGTCGGCTCCTACCTGGCGACCGGTGTCGCCGCCCAGATGGCCGTCGGCTCCGGCACCTCCGGACTCGGCCTGGCCAACCCCGACACCTCCGACAACGTCTTCGCCGCACTCGCCGGCCCGGTCATGGGCCCCGGCCTCGGCATCCTGCTCTTCGTCGCCGTGCTCGCCTCGGCCGCCGCGAGCCTGCAGACCACCTTCATCCCGGTGGCCCGCACGGTGCTCGCGATGTCCACGTACGAGGCCCTGCCCGCCTCGTACGCCCGTGTCCACCCGCGCTTCAGGACCCCGGGGCGGGCCACGATCACCGCGGGCGTCGCGACCGGCGTCTTCTACACAGTCATGACCCTGGTCAGCGAGCACGTCCTGGTCGACACGATCTACGCGCTCGGCCTCATGATCTGCTTCTACTACGCGCTGACGGCGTTCGCCTGCGCCTGGTTCTTCCGCGCCGACCTGACCCGCTCCTTCCGCGACCTGCTCTTCAAGGGCCTGTTCCCGGTGGTCGGCGGCATCCTGCTCACCGCGGTCTTCGGCAAGACCCTCTACGACATGTGGGACCCGGCGTACGGCTCCGGCTCGTCGGTCTTCGGGGTCGGCTCGGTGTTCGTCATCGGCGTCGGGCTGCTGCTGCTCGGTGTGGTGCTGATGCTGGTGATGCAGCGCCGCAGCCCGGCGTTCTTCCGCGGCGAGGTGCTGACCAAGGAGACCCCGGCGCTGGTCGTGGAGGACTGAGCCGCGGAGGGCCGGGCGGTCCGGCAGGCGGGCCGCCGAAATTCCCGTGCGGGTGCGTACGGGACGGGTTACGGTTCCGGCATGTATTTCATGTATCAGATCTACGGCTGACACACGGGCGGGGCACGTACCCCGTCCCGCCGAGTCCGAGTGCGCCCACGGTGGTTCCATCCCGTGGCCGGCGCACCGGATCGCTGTGTCCCATTCGCCGTAGATCTGAAACGAGTGATCCTCCATGTCACGTCGCCGCGCCCATGTCGCGATGATCGGCATCCCCGCCGTCAGCCACGTCCTGCCCAGCCTTGAGATCATCCGGGAGCTGGTGGCCCGGGGCCACCGGGTGACCTACGCCAACGACCCGGCGGTGGCCGGCCTGATCGAGGCCACCGGCGCCGAGTTCGTCCCCTTCGAGTCGGTGCTGCCGGTCGCCGACAACAACTGGCCCGACGACCCCATCGCTGCGATGGGCGTCTTCCTCGACGACGCGATCCAGGCCCTTCCGCGGTTGCGGGCCGTCTACGACGACGACCCCGCGGACCTCTACCTGTACGACATCGGCGCCTACCCCGGGCGCGCCCTCGCCGAGGCGCAGGGCCGTCCCCTGATGCAGCTGTCCCCGACATTCGTGGCCTGGGAGGGCTACGAGCAGGACGTCGCGGCGCAGCTGTGGCAGCTGCCGGGCGCCGACGAGTACCGGGCGAGGTTCGCCCGGTGGCTCGCCGACTGCGGGGCGACCACCACCGATATGGACGCCTTCTGCGGCCGGCCCGCGCACTCCCTGGCGATGATCCCGAGGGCGATGCAGCCGCACGCGGACCGGGTCGACACCGACACGGTCACCTTCGTCGGCCCCTGCTTCGGCGCGCGGGCGGACGAGGGAGCCTGGACGCGTCCCGCCGGTGAGGAGAAGGTGCTCCTGGTCTCCCTGGGCTCGGCGTTCACGAGGCAGCCGGAGTTCTACCGCCAGTGCCTGGCCGCCTACGGCAACCTGCCCGGCTGGCACGTCGTGCTCCAGATCGGGAAGTACACGGACCCGGCAGAGCTGGGCGACATCCCGCCCAATGTCGAGGTGCACTCCTGGGTGCCCCAGTTGACGATCCTGGAACAGGCCGACGCCTTCGTCACCCATGCGGGAATGGGCGGCAGCAGCGAAGGGCTGTTCACCGGTGTGCCGATGATCGCGGTGCCTCAGGCCGCCGAACAGTTCATCAACGCCGACCGGCTCGTCGAGCTGGGCGTGGCCCGCCGCATCGACACCGAGGAGGCCACCGCCGAG
>NZ_JBEXPH010000011.1:0-87752 GCF_040611955.1 Streptomyces sp. NPDC006510
CCGCCGCCGCGTCGTTGGCCGCGCCCGGGGTGTCGATCAGGGTGAGCACGGGAACCCCGAGCCGGTCGGCCAGCCGGACCACCCGGGCCGCCGCGCGGTAGCCGGCCGGACGGGTCGCGGTACCGCACTGGGCCACGTACGCGATCGACCGCCCGTCGCGCCGCCCGAAGCCGCAGAGCAGCCCCGGGTCCGTACCCCCGCAGCGGTCGCCGCCGAGCGCGAGCCGATGGTCGAAATACGCGTCCAGATACGCCTCGGCGCGCGGCCGGGAGGGCGAGCGGGCCTGCCGCACCGCGTCCCAGCCGGTCACCGGGAGGCCGGTGGCGGACAGGGCGTCCGGTACGGGGGCGGGCAGCGCCGGGGAGCCCGGGGCATGCAGCGCCCGCAGCCAGTGGGCCACCGTCTGCGGGAGCTCGTCCGGCGGGACGACCGCGTCGATCTGACCGGCGGCCAGCTGGCCCTCGGCGGTGTACGCGTGCGGGTCCGCGTCCGGCGGCCGTACCCGGGAACCGGCGAACCCGACCTGGGCGCCCGGCAGCGCCAGGATCACATCGGCGCCCGCCCCCAGAGTGGCCCAGCCGCCCCCCGTCGTCGGGTCGCGCAGCACCGCGAGCTGTGCGGGGCCCGCCGCCCGCAGCCGCGCCGAGGCCCGGGCCACCCGCTGGAGCTGGGTCAGGGCGACCATGCCCTCCTGCATCCGGCTGCCGCCCGTCGCGATGAGCGAGACGAGCGGCAGCGCCCGGGTCCGGGCGGCCTCGTACGCGGCCTCCAGCCGGTCCCCGGTGCGCTGCCCCAGCGAACCGCCCAGGAACCCGAACTCGAACGAGACCAGCACGCAGCGCCGGCCGCCGACCGAGGCGAGGCCGTGCACGACGGACTCCTCCTCGCCGGTCCGGGCGGCGGCGCGGGCCCGGGAGTCCGCGTACCCGGCCCAGGCGAGCGGACCGTCCCCTGCGCTGTCGCGACCGGGCGCGGCGGGTTCCGGGAACTCCTCGAAGTCCGCGGTGAGTGCCGCGATCGCCGCTCTCGCCGTCAGCCGGTCAGCCATGGAGCGACCGCTTCATGATCTTGCCGAGGTCGTTGCGGGGCAGCGCGTCCAGGTAGCGGACGGTGCGCGGGCGCTTGTGCGGGGAGAGCTGGGCGGCCACATGGTCCGCGAGCTCGTCCCCGGACGGCGGTGACGCCGGGTCGGCCGGCACCACCCAGGCGACGATCCGCTCGCCCAGATCCGGGTCCGGTTCACCGGTGACGGCGGCCTCGCGGACACCGGGGTGGTCCAGGAGCGCGTTCTCGATCTCCCCGGCGCCGATCTTGTAACCGCCACTCTTGATCAGGTCGGTGGCCTTGCGCCCGACGATCCGTACGTAGCCGTCGGCGTCCCGGGTGGCCATGTCCCCCGTACGGAACCAGCCGTCCTCGGTGAGCGCGGCGGCCGTGGCGTCGGGGCGGTTCAGATAGCCGGTGAAGAGGTTCGGGCCGCGCACCTGGATCTCGCCGATGGCGTCGGGGCCGGTGCCGTCCTCGGCGAGGACGGTGCCGTCCTCCTCGACCAGGCGGAGCTGCACGCCGCGCAGGGGCGCGCCGACCGTTCCGGGGCGCGGCTCGCCGTCGGCCCGGATGCCCGTGTTCATCAGGGTCTCCGTCATGCCGTACCGCTCGATGACCCGGCGGCCGGTGGCAGCGGCGATCCGCTCGTGGTCGTGCACCGGCAGCGCGGCCGACCCGGACACCAGCAGCCGGGCTCCGGCCAGCGCCTTCGCCAGCCCCTCTGCCCCGGGGCCGTCGAGGGCCTCGGCCAGCCGGTGGTACATCGTCGGTACGCCGAAGAGTATGGTGCCGCCGGACGACAGTTCCCGGGCCACCCCGTCGGTGGAGAACCTGCCCAGGTGCCGTACCGAACCGCCCCGGCGCAGCGGCCCGAGCACGCCCAGGATCAGGCCGTGCACATGGAACAGCGGCAGGGCGTGGACGAGCACGTCGTCGCCGGTCCACTGCCAGGCGTCCTCCAGCGCGTCCAGCGATGCGGCGATCGCCCGCCGCGGCAGGATCGCGCCCTTGGGCGGACCCGTGGTGCCGGAGGTGTAGACGATCAGCGCGGGGGACTCGGGGGAGGGCTCGGGGAGCGCGGCGCGGGCGCCCTCGGCGGCCGTGTCGACGTCGATGCGCTCCAGCGCGTCCAGCACCGGCGGGAGCGTGTCGCCAGCCCCGGCCAGCACCGCGGCCGGTTCGCTGTCGGCCACGATGTGGGTGAGTTCGCGCGTCCCCGTCTTCGGGTTGAGGGGAACCGCGGGCACCCCGGCACGCAGCGCGGCCACGACGGCGACCACGGTCTCGGGTGTGGGAGTGGCCCAGACCGCGACCCGCCCGGCGCCGGCGAGACGCCCGGCGAGCGCGGTGGAGGCGGTGGCCAGCCGGTCGTAGGTCATGGTGTGTTCGCCGAACCGGGTGGCTTCCCGGGTCGAGCCGTCATCCGGCACAAACAGAAGAGGAGTCACCCACCGCACCCTAAGGGCTACGCCGAACGGGAGACCCTATGGCCTGTCCGGCGGATCACGGCCGGGGTTGCGACGTCTGGCACGGCACCTCGCGGCGTTGCCGAAACGTCCGAACAGCTCCGCTGTCAGGAGGCTCCGGCGCCTGCACCGCACCGGACACCGCGCCCTGTCCGACCCCGATCCGCCGGACAGGCCCTAGTCCCGCTGGAGCCCCCGCATGCGGCCGTACACGTACACGCAGCCCGCCAGCGCCAGGTCCGACAACAGCATGAAGCCGATCGAGTACGAGCCCTTCGCGCTGTAGATCGCGCCCATCACCAGCGGCGGCACGAAGCCGCCCAGGCCGCCCATCGCACCGACGATCCCGGTCACGCTGCCCACCTTCGCCTGCGGCGTCACCTGCGAGACCAGGGCGAAGACGCTGCCGCTCGCGGTGCCCAGGCCCGCCGCCATGCAGAGCAGCGCGATCGTGCCGCCCGGGGCCAGCGGCGGGTCGAAGGCCTGGACGATCGCCATCAGGGCGGCCAGGCCGAGCGCCGCCGCCGTGATCACGGCCGGGTGGACACGGTCCGAGAGCCAGCCGCCGATCGGCCGGAAGACGACCGTGACCAGGGCGAACCCGGCGGCCTTCGTGCCGGCGTCGGTGGGCGACAGGTCGTACCAGGTCTTCAGATACGTGGGGAGGTAGACGCCGAACGCGACGATTCCGCCGAAGCCGATCGCGTACAGCGCGGACAGCTCCCAGGTGACCCGCAGCCGTCCGGCGTCGGCCAGCCGGTGGCCGAGCGAAGCGGTCGGCACCGGGCGGCCCGGACGGTCGGTGACCAGCACCGCGGCCAGTGCCGCGTATATCACGAGCGCCGCCGCGACCACCAGGTACGGCAGGTTCTCGCCGTGCCCGGCGATCCGCGGGGTGAAGTACCCGGACAGGGCGACACCGCCCATGCCCATGCCGAACACCCCGAGCGCCAGGCCCCGCTTGGCGGGCGGGAACCAGGAGTTGACCAGCGGGATGCCGATCGCGAAGGTGGTGCCGCCCAGGCCCAGCAGAAAGCACACGGCGAGCATCGCGGCGTAGGAGCCCCGTGCCGGGATCAGCAGCATTACGGGCACGATGGTGAGCGCCGAGACCAGCGGGAACATCAGCCGTGCGCCGTACTTGTCGGTGAGCGCGCCGGCCGGGATCCGGCCCAGCGAACCGACCAGTACCGGCACCGCCACCAGCAGTGACTGCTCGAACGAGGTCAGCCCCAGCCGCTCCTTGTAGTCCCCGGACAGGGGCGCGATCAGGTTCCAGGCCCAGAAGGTGAGCCCGAAGCCGATCGTGGCCGTCACGAGGTTGCGATACGCGGCCGCGGACGGTGTGCCGACCGTGGCGGGGGACTGCTTGACGGCTGTATCCACCCCTTCAGTCAAGGGCGGGCACAGGCCGCGGGCCTGCCGGAATGCGCCATGCGGGGTCACCCCGGTGCTTGGGGGGCCGGGAACGGGGGCGGGGTACCGCCGGACACGACTTGCCCAGTCACGAACCGGACAAAGCTGCGACAATCGCAGTATGGACCGTCTGGACAGAGAAATCCTCGGCATCCTCCAGGAGGATGCCCGGATCTCGTACCGCGATCTGGGCGTACGGGTCGGGCTCAGCGCCAACGCGGCGGCCGACCGGGTGCGCAGACTGCGCCGAGATGGCGTCATCCGCGGCTTCACCGTGATCATCGACCCGGCCGCCGACACCCGTACCGGTCTCGTCGTCTTCATCGATGTGACGCTGCGGATCGATACGACCAACGAGGTGTTCGAGCGGGCGGTGCTCGCCCTGCCCGGCATCACCGAAGTGGTCCATGTGACCGGCGGCCACGACTATCTGGTACGGGCCACCGTCGCCGACACCACGGCCCTGGACGGGCTGCTGCGCCGACTCAAACGGGAGGCCGGGGTCGCCCACTCCAACACCCGGGTCGCGCTCAGAGCGGCGCCTGCCAGGTGACGGTCGACGAGCGCGAGCCGTCCTCGTCGCGGCCGTCGTCGGCCACCGTCAGCCGGACCGCGGCCCGCCCGTCCGGCAGCTCGGCGGTCACGTCCACCTCCACCTCGATCGCCGACACCCCGGTCCGCCGGTGCGCGGTCGCGAGTGCGCACCGCAGCGCGGCGAGCAACTGCCGGTCCACCGGATCCCGGACCAGTGCGTCGACCGCCCCGGTGAAGTGCACCGACGGCGGGAAGCCGAGTACGGCGGCGGCGCCCCCGGTCTCCCGCAGCACCCGGCCGCGGAAGGTGGCGGGGGCCTCGGCGGGCGGCTGCTGGAGGGCGAAGATCGCCGTCCGGACCTCCTGAATGGTGGAGTCCAGCTCGTCGACGGCCCGGCCGAGCAGCTCGTCCGTCTCCGGGGCCCCGGCCTTGCGGCGGGTCGACTCCAGCATCATCTCGGTCGCGAACAGCCGCTGGACCACGAGGTCGTGCAGATCGCGGGCGATCCGGTCCCGGTCCTCGTACACCGCGAGCTGTTCCCGGTTGTGCCGGGCGTCCGCCAGGACCAGCGCGAGCGCGGCCTGCGAGGCGAACTGCGTGGCCAGCAGCCGGTCCATGGCCGTGTACGGGCGGTCGCCGCGCCGCCGGGGCAGGGCGAGGGTGCCGATCAGCCGGCCGTCGCTCTGCAACGGCAGCATCATGCTCGGGCCGAACCGCGACCGCACATGCGTCGTCATCCGCGGATCGGTCGCCGAGTCCTCGATGAACACCGGTTCCCCGCCCAGCAGTTGGACCAGCACATCGGAGCCGGGCTCGATGGCCGTACCGACGATCCCGGCCGGGTCGTCGAGGGTGGAGGCGGTGACGATCTCCATCCCGCCCTCCTCGTTCGGCTGGAGGATGACCCCGGCACAGGCGTCGGCGAGCGTTCTGGCCCGTTCGGCGACGGTCATCAGCGCGTCGGCCGCGCTCCCGCCGGTCAGCAGGGCGGTGGTGACGGCGGCCGCCCCCTCGATCCAGCGCTCCCGCTGCCGGGCCGCCTCGTACAGCCGGGCGTTGGCGATCGCGATGCCGGCCTGCGAGGCCAGCGCCCTCAGCACCGCCGTGTCCGCGTCGGTGAAGCCGCCGGTGTGCTTCCCGGTGAGGCAGAGGTTGCCGAAGAGCTGGTCGTGCACCCGGATCGGCGTCCCGAGGAAGGAGCGCATCGGGGGACGGCCGGGCGGCACCCCGCCGGTCGGCGGCTCGGCGGTCAGGTCGTCGCGGCGCCACGGCCCCGGCTCGTCGGCGAGCGCGCCGAGCATCCCCGAGTGCCCGTCCGGGAACCGGCCGATCCGCTGCCGCTCGGTGTCGTCGAGCCCCGAGGTGTACAGCTCACCGATGGTGCCGCGCTCCGGGTCGAGCATCCCGAGCACGCCGCACCGGGCCCCGGTCAGGACCGTCGCGGTGTCCACGATCTGCCGGAGCATGGCCCGCAGTTCGAGATCGGGGCCGAGGCCGAGCACCGCCTCCAGGAGCATCGACAGCGGCGGCTTCTCCGGGGCGGGAGCCGCCCCGGACGGTCCCGCGTCCACTGTCTCTTCGGTTGTCTCTTCGGTCATGCGCCGTACCCCCTTGGTGCTCAGCAGGCGAGCGGGTCGAGGACCAGCGGCTCGATCTCTCCGTCCAGCATGGCGCCCAGCCCCAGCACCGCGCAGACGTCCGGCCGCTCCGCGATGTGCACCGGCACGCCCGTCGCGTCCCGCAGCATCTGGTCGAGGCCGGGCAGCAGGGCGCTGCCGCCGACCATCATGATTCCGCAGTCCGCGAGGTCGGCCACCAGATCGGGCGGGCATTCGCGCAGGATCTTGCCGAGCCCGTCCAGGACCGCGGTGAGCGGGGCGTGGATGGCCTGCTGCACGGCGGCGGTGTCGACATGCACCGAGCGGGCCAGACCGGTCGCCACGTCCCGGCCGTGGATCTCGGTCGTGGCGGGCCCCTTCGAGGTCAGGCCGCTGCCGCTGAGCGCCAGTTGCAGCGGGCGGACGGACTGACTCGGCAGCATCAGCTGATGGTGCTGCCGCAGATGCTGGATCACCGCGTGGTCGATGGCGTCGCCGCCGACGGGGATGCGTACGGCGCTCACGATCGAACCGAGCGAGAGCACCGCGATCTGGGTGGTCGCGGCCCCGCACACCATGATCATGGTCGCGGTCGGCTGCTCGACCGGCAGCCCGCAGCCGACGGCCGCCGCGATCAGGGTGTCGACCAGTTCGACCCGCCGGGCACCGAGGCCGACCAGCGTCTCGACGGCGGCCCGCTGGGCGAGCGGATCGCTGTCGTGCGGGGTGCAGGCCGCGGCCCGCAGCCGAGGCTTGCGGCGCAGCTGCCGGCGGAGCTTCTCGCCGAGCAGATGGCGGAGCATGCGCTGGGCCATCTCGATGTCGACGACGGTCCCGCCGGAGACCGGGCGGACCACCCGGATGTAGTCGGGGGTACGGCCCGTCATCTGTTCGGCGAGCGCGCCGACGGCGATGAGTGACCCGGTACGGGTGTTCACCGCGGCGACGCTCGGCTCGTCGACGACGAGCCCGAGGCCCTTGACGTACACCCGGGTCCGGGCGGCCCCGAGGTCGACGGCGACATGGCAGCGGCGCAACTGCTCAAGACTGACGGTCACGGCAGGTCTCCCGAGAGCGCGGACGGTGGCACCGGCGGCAGCCGGCCTCTCTGGCATAGTGCGCCGTTCGGAGTCATGGCGCGCGCTGGGATGAGCCGTAGGGGTACTGAGCTGACGGGCCGACAGAAGGGTGCGGTACGCGCGGATCAGCCCGGCAGCAGCCGCTGGAACAGTCCCCAGGTGAACTCGGCGACGTACGGCTCGCCCGTTCCCGGCGCGGTGATCGCCAGCGCCCACCGGGTCGGCGCGCTGCCCTCCATCGGGCGGGCCGGCGCGAAGGCCCGCGCGACCTCGTCGACCGTGCCCGACCAGGGGCGCAGATCCTCGACCGTACGCAGCTCGGGGCCCGGCGCCCCCGGCGCCCGGACCAGCCACTCGTTCCAGACCGCGCCGTTCGGTGCGACCATCACCTCGAACCACAGGTCCGGCCACAGCTCCATCGGCCACCGCAGCGCGTCGCACTCCAGGTCGCCGATCGTGCGGCGTACGGACGACACGGGTTCGCCGAGCACCGAACGGTAGCGGCGCAGGGCGCCCCGTGCGCCGGGCGCCCGCACCATGGCCTGCCAGCGGCGGTTGGCCTCGCGCAGCTCGGCGGACGAGGCGCCCAGCCGGTGCCGGGCGTCCTCGACGAGGCCGGGCTGATGGTCGGCCATCCGGCGCAGCAGGACGAGCTGGAACTCACGGGGGCCGAAGGGCGCGGGCGCGGTCATGGACTCAACGGTTCCACACCCCGCGAGCCCCGGCCCGATCCAGCCGAAAGCCCCTGACCGCCGGACGGACCCGGCTCGCCCAGCATCCGGCGCAGCAGGTCCCGCAGCATCGTCCGGTCCCCGTCCGACAGCTCGGCCAGCGGCTCCCGGGCGAAGGTGAGCGAATCGCGCAGCTGCTGCGCCGTCCGCGCGCCCAGCTCCGTCGGAGCGGCCAGCTTCACCCGCCGGTCGGCCGGATCCGGCCTGCGCTCCACCAGGCCGCGCGTCTCCAGCCGGTCGACGATGCCGGTGACGTTCGACGGCTCGCACTTCAGCTTCTGGGCGATCCTGCGCATCGGCATCGGTTCCAGCGAGAGCAGCCCGAGCACCCGCGCCTGTGCACCGGTGAGCGAGTGGGCCGCCGCGGCCTCGTCGTACTCCTCGTAGTAGCGCGCCACGACGGTACCGATGAGCTCGACGACTTCGAGGGTCAGAGGGTCTGTACGGGTGGTGGCCATGACACCCAGGATAGCCGGTTGCTTGACAACATGAAATATTCAGGAGCATGGTTGTTTCACCACCTGAAGTATTTCGCTTCCCCGGCGCGGCCGCGACCGCCCCGGCCGGAGCTTCCCCCGCTCCGTAGGACATCGAGGAGAATCCGAGCCCATGTCAGCAGCACTTCCCACGTCCGGCCGTGAATGGCACCTTGTCGCCCGCCCCCACGGCTGGCCGAAGGCCGAGGATTTCGCGCTGCGTGAGGCCCCGGTCGCCGCTCCCGGCGAGGGCCGCGTCCTCGTCCGCAACCTGCACTTCTCGGTCGACCCGTACATGCGGGGCCGGATGAACGACGTGAAGTCATACACCCCGCCCTTCAAGCTCGACCACCCCATGGACGGCGGAGCGGTCGGCGAGGTCATCGCCTCGAACGCCGAGGGCTTCGCGGTCGGCGACCACGTCCTGCACGGTCTCGGCTGGCGCGAGTACGCCCAGGTCCCGGCCGAGCACGCGGTGAAGGTCGACGCGTCGCTCGCCCCGCTCTCCGCCTACCTCGGGGTGCTCGGCATGACCGGGCTCACCGCCTACGCGGGCCTCTTCGAGGTCGCCTCCTTCAAGGAGGGCGACGCCGTCTTCGTCTCCGGCGCGGCCGGCGCGGTCGGCAGCCAGGTCGGCCAGATGGCGAAGATCAAGGGCGCCTCGCGGGTCATCGGCTCGGCCGGTTCCGAAGAGAAGGTCCAGCTCCTCGTCGAGGAGTACGGCTTCGACGCGGCCTTCAACTACCACGACGGCCCGGTCGCCGAGCAGCTGCGCGCGGCCGCCCCCGACGGCATCGACGTCTACTTCGACAACGTCGGCGGCGAGCACCTCGAAGCGGCGATCTCCTCGCTCAACCTGCACGGCCGCGTCACCGTCTGCGGAATGATCGCCCAGTACAACGCGACCGAGCCGACCCCCGGCCCGCGCAACCTCGCCCTCGTCATCGGCAAGCGGCTGCGCATCCAGGGCATGCTCGTCAGCGATCACGCCGCACTCCAGCCGCAGTTCGTCCAGGATGTCGCCGGCTGGCTGGCCTCGGGCGAGCTGAAGTACCGCGAGACCTTCGTCGAGGGCATCGAGAACGGCTTCGACGCCTTCCTCGGTCTGCTGCGCGGCGAGAACACCGGAAAGATGATCGTCTCCCTCGCCTGACAGCCGCTCCGGCGCACCCGTTAGGCTCACCAACAGGCCGTCGCGATCGCGGGCGCGAGTCGCGGCGCACAGCAGGAGGAATCCTCAGCATGACCATTCAGGACATAACCGTTGCCTACACCGCCGTCGCCACCGCCGAGAACGGCCGTGACGGCCGCGTCTCGTCCGACGACGGCAACCTCGACGTCGTCGTCAACCCGCCCAAGGCCATGGGTGGAAGTGGTGCGGGCACCAACCCGGAGCAGCTCTTCGCGGCCGGCTACAGCGCCTGCTTCCAGGGTGCGCTCGGCGTGGTGGCCCGTCAGGAGAAGGCGGACATCTCCGGCTCCACGGTGACCGCCGAGGTCTCCATCGGCAAGACGGCCGAGGGCGGCTTCGGTCTGGAGGTGGCGATCAGCGCCACCATCCCGAACGTCGACACCGCCACCGCGCGGGCGCTCGTCGAGAAGGCCCACCAGGTGTGCCCGTACTCGAACGCCACACGAGGGAACATCAAGGTCGAGCTGTCGGTCGCCTGACCGCGCTCGCAGCCGGCCGCGGGCCGTACCCCCGAAGGGGTGCGGCCCGCGGCCGTGTTCCGGACACGGGAAGGTCCGGTCCGGCGATTGGGGGCAAACCGTCCGGACGGCCGTGCCCCGCCCCAACGCCCCGGCCGGCGGCCCCCTTCCCCACCAGTACGCTGACGCCATGCGTGATCTAGGGGCGGGCTTCGGCTACTTGATAAAGGGACAGCGCTGGGTCGGCCGGCACGGACGCTGGTTCGGCTTCGGACTGCTGCCCGGACTTCTCACACTCGTCCTGTACGCGGGCGCCCTGGTCGGTCTCGGCTACGGCGCCGACGACCTCGTGGACTGGGCGACCCCGTTCGCCGACGACTGGTCCTCGCCCTGGCTCGGCCTGCTCCGCACCACCCTGACCGTGCTGGTCTTCGGCCTCGGACTCTTCCTCGCCGTGATCACGTTCACCGCCGTGACCCTGCTGGTCGGCCAGCCCTTCTACGAGTCGCTCTCCGAGCAGGTCGACCGCACGGAGGGCGGCGCGGTCCCCGAGTCCGGGCTGCCGCTCTGGCGGGAGCTGTGGATCTCCGCCCGCGACAGCGTCCGCATCCTGGTGCGGGTGGGGTGCTACGCGGTGCTGCTCTTCGCCCTCGGATTCATTCCGGTCGTCGGCCAGACCGTCGTCCCCGTGATCGGCTTCTGCGTCACCGGCTACTTCCTTGCCGAGGAGCTCACCGCCGTCGCCCTCCAGCGCCGCGGCATGGTGCTGCGGGACCGGCTCGCCCTGCTGCGCGGCCGCCGCCTGCTGACCCTCGGCTTCGGTGTACCGCTGGGGCTCGCCTTCCTGATCCCGTTCGTCGCCGTGTTCCTGATGCCGGGCGCCGTCGCCGGGGCGACTCTGCTGGCGCGTGATCTGGTGCCGTCCGTCGAGAACGAGAACAAGGGCGAGAACAAGGGCGAGGACGAGGGCGAGACTCCGACTCCGTACGACCTCGACAAGGACTGAGGAGAGCACCCGCCCATGACCGAGCTCATCGCTGTCGCCGTCATCACCGTCCTCGCCGTCATCAGCCCCGGTGCGGACTTCGCGATGGTCATCCGCAACAGCTACCTGTACGGCCGGACGACGGGGCTCATGGCCGCCCTCGGGGTCGCCGCGGGCGTGCTCGTCCACGTCACCTACACGATGCTCGGCGTCGGGCTGCTGATCGCCTCGTCGACCGCCCTGTTCACCGCGATCAAGCTGGTCGGCGCGGCCTATCTCGTCTACATCGGGCTGCGTACCTTCTTCGCCCGCGGCGATCTCGACGTCGACCTGGAGTCCAAGCCGCAGCTGACGCGGTTCGGGGCCCTGCGCACCGGTTTCCTCACCAACGCGCTGAACCCCAAGACCACGCTCTTCGTCGTGTCGACCTTCACCCAGGTCGTCGGGCCCGGAACCAGTGTGTGGCAGCAGGCCGGCTACGGGCTGTTCATGTCCGCCGCCCACTTCGGCTGGTTCGCCCTGGTCGCGCTGTTCTTCTCGAACTCGCGCCTGCGCACCTCGATGCTGAGGTGGCAGAAGGCCCTCAACCGGGGCATCGGATCGGTGCTCGTCGGACTGGGCGTCACCCTGGGCCTGGCCCGCTGAGCGACGCCCGCCGCGCCCGATCCGAACGGAAGACGCCGATTCAGCTGGTGTGCACTTCCAGCGCCGACCTGACCGCCGACTCCAGCGCCCCCTCGATCCAGGCCGGCTTGATCGAGGTGTGGCAGCCGGCGAAGTGCAGCGGCCCCTCGACCGACCGCACATCGGCGAAGAGTTCGGTGTGCTGGCCGGGCAACAGCACCGACGCCTCGCCGTACGCGTACGGGTCACGCATCCACGACTGGGTGGCGCCGACGCCCGTGTAGAACACCTCGACGCGCTGCCCGTACACGTCCTGCACCCCGCCCAGGGCGTGCGGATAGCGCTCGTCGTCGTCCAGCGAGTCCCACTTCAGCGCGTCGTCGGCCCAGCTGTACGAGGCGAGGACGACACCGCCCGCGCTGCCCTCGACCGGGTGGGAGGGCTGGAACATGAAGCGGTTGGGGTTGTCGGTGACCGATCCGCCGCCGATGACATGCGCCGCCTCGGGCTGGTTGCGGGCGGTGGCCCGGTACGCCGCGTAGTGCACCCGCTGGTTGGGCGGGAGGTGACCGCGCGGTACGGAGGGGTGGGCGCCCAGCAGCGAACCGTCGGCCGGTGCCTTGCCCAGCCGGTAGGCGTCGTACAGACCGGGCCTGACCTTCTCCAGCTCAACCTTCCAGTCCTTCTCCTCGAACTCCCACCAGCGGCGGCTGAATTCGAGCAGCACCTTGGTCGCCGCGTCGTAGTGGATCTCGGTGATCGCACGCCGCTTGCCGTACGACAGCGCGGGCGAGACGGGGATGTGGCGCAGCCCGGAGAACGGCACGGTGATGATCGCCCGGTCGCCGCGGAACGTCTGCCGCACCAGCGGCTTGCCGTTGCGGCCCTCGGAGATCGTCTCGACCTCGACGCTGTCGCTGCCGTAACTGATCCTGGTGGCCCGGCGGTCCAGCCGCACCACGTCCTCGACCCGCTTGTACATCGCGTCGGCAAGGGTGGCCGTGCCGTCCGGCAGCTCGAAGAACGCGGTGTCCGGGCTGATCAGGGAGGCCCCGATGAAGCTGTGCACAAAGGCGAGATGGAGGCGGGACGTGAGGTTCTCGACCGTGCCGATGAGGTCGATGGTGCGCTCGTCGAGCTTGGCCGCCTCGGTCAGGAAGCGGAACATCGACCAGTGCCCGTACTTCTGGATCACCCGGGCCCAGCCCTCGACGAGTTCCCGGCCCTCCAGCCCCTCGAACTCCTTGCGCACCGGCGCGAACGCCTCGCGCACGATCGTCGCGGCGGTCTTGTTCTCGAACTCGGCGGGGACCCCGAACGAGCGGTTGATGGCCCGGGGCCTCTTCGCGTAGTCGGCCTTGCGCATCCGGATGCCGTTGACGTGGATCCAGGTGCGGTTGACGGGCCGGCCCTCGGCGTCGACGTCCACCAGGTAGAAGCGGCGGCGCTTCAGACCGAAGCTGTCCATGAGGCCGGTGACCAGCGGATGGCTGTCGGGGATGCGCATCGCGCCGGCCTCGGCGTACTGCTTCGGGTCCGCGAACGGGGCCTTCGCGTTCTCGTGGCCGCCCTTGCGGAAGGTCTTGATCCGGCCGCCGACGCGGTTGCCGTTTGCCTCGATGACGGTGACGGTGTGCCCGGCGCTGCGGAGCAGGTGGGCGGCGGTGAGCCCGGCCGGGCCGGCGCCCACGATCAGCACCTTCTTGGGGTCCCTGCGGCTGCGCGGCAGGCCCTTGGACAGCAGGATGTCGCGGTAGAGGGGGACCAGCGGCTGGTCCTGCTCGTCGCGGACGAGGATGGCGCGGGCGATGGCCAGGCAGGCGTCCCAGTCCGAGCCGGTGGCCGCGGGGGCGAGCGCGGTACCGGATGCGGCGGCTCCGGCGGCTCCGGCGGCGCCGGGCGCGGCGGCGCTCGCGGCTCCGGCGGCGGTGACGGCCAGGGCCGCGGCACCGGCGGTGGCACTCGTGATCAGGGTGCGGCGGGAGGACAGGCCGGAGGAGGGTCCGGCGGGCTTGGAAGTCATGCGGCCAACCCTGGGGCGCCCGGGAGGGTGCCTTGTGCCCGAACGCGCGTAGACCACCCGGAATCACCCGCAGGAGGCCCTGATTGTTTACGTTCTCACCCGCGTCGCCGCAGGTCATGTCATGATTGCGGGTTCTTCGGAGTCTCTGGTTCCGACGGCTGCAACAGCGCCAGGAAATCCCCGAACGCCGCGGGCATGTCCACCGATTCCGGGTCCAGCAGCCACTGGTACTGGAGCCCGTCCAGCACCGCCACCAGCAGCGGCGCCGCGCGCTCCGGGGTCAGCCCGCCGGGCAGCCGGTCGCCGTACTCCGCGCGCAGTATCGCCGCCATGCTCGCCCGGACCTGGGTGTAGCGGCGGGTGAAGAACTCCCGCGCGGGATGACCCTCCGTCACGCTCTCGCCGAGCAGGGCGGAGAACGTCTGGACGATGCCGGGCCGCATCGCGTTGTACTCCACCAGCGAGGCCAGCAGCTCGATCCGCCAGACGCCGTCGCCCCGGGTGCCGCCGGTGTCCCACTGGTCGCGCTCCTCCAGCACGGCGACGAGCAGCGCCTCCTTGGTCGGGAAGTAGTGCAGGAGCCCCTGCTGACTGAGGCCGACCCGCTCGGCGACGGCGCTCAGCGAGGCGCCGCGGTAGCCGCGCTCGGCGATCACTTCGAGCGTGGCCCGGACGATCTCCGCCCGCCGCTCCGTACTTCTGGCCCGCACCATCGCCCCGGCCCCTTTCGGCGCTTCATCGGTCCCGCACTGGGGACCGTACGCCATCCCGAAAATCACAGAACGATAACAAAACCTACTGCTCTACCTGTGATGGGGTCAGTATGGAGGCATTCAGTCCAGAATCCGACGAGGAGGAACGGCCGTGGCAGACGCGTCCACACCCACCCACCCCGATGCGGCCCGCGAGGCCGTGGTCGACGCGGCGCTCGCCGCGCTGGGGCTCGACGACAAGGCACGGCTGCTGGCCGGCCAGGACATGTGGTCGCTGCCCGCACTCCCCGCCATCGGGCTGCGCTCCCTGGTGATGTCCGACGGACCGATCGGGGTCCGGGGCGTCGCCTGGAGCGCCGACGACCCGTCCGTCGCCCTGCCCTCGCCCACCGCGCTGGCCGCGACCTGGGACCCGGCGCTGGCCCGCCGGGCCGGCCGGCTGCTGGCCCAGGAGGCCCACCGCAAGGGGGTGCACGTCCTCCTCGCCCCGACCGTGAACCTGCACCGGACCCCGCTCGGCGGGCGCCACTTCGAGACGTACAGCGAGGACCCGTACCTCACCGGCGAGATCGGCACCGGCTATGTGCTCGGGGTGCAGGACGGCGGGGTCGGCACGACCGTCAAGCACTTCGTCGCCAACGACGCCGAGACCGACCGCTTCACCGTCGACAACATCGTCGCCCCGCGCACCCTGCGCGAGATCTACCTCGCCCCGTTCGAACGGATCGTCAGGAACGCCCACCCCTGGGGCATCATGGCCGCCTACAACCGGGTCAACGGCTTCACCATGACCGAGCACCGCTATCTGCAGAACGCGGTGCTGCGCGGCGAGTGGGGCTTCGACGGCTACATCGTCTCCGACTGGCTGGCCGCCCGCTCCACCGTCGCCGCCGTCAACGGCGGCCTCGATGTCGCGATGCCCGGCCCGAAGACGGTGTACGGCAGGGCGCTCGCCGACGCCGTGCGGGCCGGTGAGGTCGAGGAGTCCGTCGTCGACGGCGCCGTACGCAATGTGCTGCGGCTGGCCGCCCGCGTCGGCATCCTGGACGGCGCCCCGCCCGTCGTCGACGAGGCCGGCCGCCCCGAGGCGGTCGACGGCGACGCCCTGGCCCGTGAGATCGCCCGCCGCTCCTTCGTGCTCGTACGCAATGAGCGCGCCGCCCTGCCGATCGACCCGGCGGCCGTCCGCAGGATCGCGGTCAGCGGGGCGCTCGCCCGGGACGCCCGGGTCCTCGGCGGCGGCTCCGCCCAGGTCTTCCCGCACCACATCGTCACCCCGCTCGACGGCCTCCTCGCCGCCCTTCCCGAGGGCGTCGTCGACTACCGGGTCGGCGCCGACCCCAACACCGAACTCACTCCCGCGGAGAAGGGCTTCGGGCTCAAGGCCGTCTGCTACGACGAGGCCGGCACCGTCATCGGCTCCGCGCCGCTGCGGGGCGGTACCGTCCAGTGGATCGGTGACGACCTCCCCGAGGGCGTCACCCGCCGGGCGCTGCACAGCGTCGAGATCACCGGCACCTTCGTCCCGCGCGACAGCGGCGAGCACATCTTCGGCACCCGCGGCACCGGCGCGCTCACCCTTACCGTCGCGGGCGAGACCCTGTACGACGAAATCCACCGGGTCACCGGATCCGCCGACCCCGGCGAGGCCTTCTTCGGCAACCCGCTGGAGCGCGGCCGGATCACCCTCACCGCGGGCGAACCCGTCGAGATCTCGCTGCGGCAGGTCCCCGAGACCCTGGGCGACGACGAGCCGATCCTCGGCGTCTCGTTCTCCCTCTGCCACCTCGGCCCGCGCCGCGACCCCGAGGAGCTGATCGCCGAGGCGGTCGAGTCGGCCCGCGCCGCGGACACCGCGATCGTCGTCGTCGGCACCACCGAACGCGTCGAGTCCGAGGGCTTCGACCGCACCGACCTGAGGCTCCCGGGCCATCAGGACGAGCTTGTCAGGGCGGTCGCCGCCGCCAACCCGAACACCGTCGTGATCGTCAACTCCGGCTCCCCGGTGGAGCTTCCGTGGCGCGACGAGGTCGCCGCGGTGCTGCTCAGCTGGTTCCCCGGCCAGGAGGCCGGCCACGCGCTGGCGGACGTCCTGCTCGGCGCCGGGGAACCGGGCGGGCGCCTCCCCACCACCTGGCCGGCCGCGCTCACCGACGTCCCGGTCTCGAACACCGCCCCCACCGACGGCGAACTCCACTACGACGAGGGCGTCTTCGTCGGCTACCGGGCCTGGGAGAAGTCCGGCACCGCGCCCGCGTACCCCTTCGGCCACGGGCTCGGCTACACCACCTGGGAGTACGAGAACCTGACGGCCGACCCGGACTCCGTCACCGTCCGCGTCCGCAACACCGGCACCCGGCCCGGCGCCGAGACCGTCCAGATCTACCTGGCGCCCCGGGACGACACCGCCGACCGCCCGGCCCGTTGGCTGGCCGGCTTCGCCCGGGTCGAGGCCGCGCCCGGCGAGAGCGCCGAGGCGGTGATCGCGCTGGAGCGACGGGCTTACGAGATCTGGGACGAGGAGGCGTACGACTGGGTCCTCGTCCCAGGCGCGTACGAGGTGCAGGCGGCCCACTCGCTGGGTGACGTACGTCTGACGGCGGCCGTGGACATCAAGGACTAGGGGCGGCCGGGCGGCGGATCATGGCCGGGGTCGCCCCTGGCGGCCGGGCAGGGGGACGGGACGACCCCGTCCCCCTGCCGCCGTCAGCGCACCGTGAATCCGTACACGGTCGTCGAGACGAACTCCTCGCCCGGCCGCAGCACCGTGCTCGGGAACGCGGGCCGGTTCGGGGAGTCGGGGAAGTGCTGGGTCTCCAGCGCGATCCCGGCGCACGGTCCGAACGGCCGCCCGTCGAAGTGGTCCGCCGTGTACAGCTGGAGCCCCGGCTCCGTCGTGGTCACGGTCAGCACGCGCCCCGAGGCCGCGTCGTACAGCTCGGCCGCCGGGCCCGCTCCCGCCGCGTCCAGCACGAAGTTGTGGTCGTAGCCCGCGCCGACCGGCGCCGGCTCACGGAAGTCGAACCGGGACCCGTCCACCGGCAGGAACTCGCCCGTTGGCAGCGATTCGGCGTCCGTCGGAGTGATCCGCCCGGCCGCGATCCGCAGCCGCTGCCCGAGCGCGCTGCCGCTGTCGTCGCCGGCGAGGTTCCAGTACGTGTGGTTCGTCAGGTTCAGCACCGTCGGGGCGTCGGTCGTCGCCCGGTACGTGATCCGCAGCGCCCCGCCCTCGTCCAGGGTGTAGGCCGCCGACACCGCGAGGCGGCCGGGGAAGCCCTCCTCGCCGTCCTCCGAGACCAGCGAGAGCTCGACACCGTCGACCACCTCCCGCGCCCGCCACACGCGCTTGTCGAAGCCCCTGGCCCCGCCGTGCACCTGGTTGCGCCCCTCGTTCGGCGTCAGCCGGTGCGTGTGCCCGTCCAGCTCGAAACGGGCCCCGCCGATCCGGTTCGCGTACCGCCCGACCAGCGCGCCGAAGTACGGGCCGGAGAACGTCTCGTACCCGGCGAGGTCCGGCAGCCCGAGGGCGACACCCACCCGCGCCCCGTCCCGGTCCGGCACCTCCACCGACTGCACGATGCCGCCGTACGTCAGCACGCGCACCCGCGTACCGTCCCGTTCCAGCGTCCAGCGGTGCACGGGGGTGCCGTCCGCGAGGGTGCCGAAGTCTTCCGTGCGCATCGCCGTGCGCGAACCAGTGACCATGATCACGGACCTTACGCCGGAGGCCGGGCGGCGGTGACATTGCGGTACGCGATCTCCGCCAGCCTCGCCTGCCCGTCGCGCCCGGGATGGAACCAGTCCCATTGGCTGAGCTGCCTGCCGGTGAACGGGTAGTCGAAGACCGCCCCGCCGTCGTAACGGCAGCGCAGGTCCTTCACACAGACCTCCCGGAGCACCTTGTTGTACGCCACGACCCGCTCCTGCACCGATGCCCGCCGGGCCATCGCGGGCGCTCCCATGTCGTCCGCGTCGCCCAGCATCGACTGACAGATCCCCAGCTTCCAGATCTGCTTGCCCAGCGCGTTGCCGCGCCCCGTCGACCAGAGCCGCTTGAGATCCGGCACGCTCGACACATACACCTGCGCCTTCGGTGCCCCGGCCCGCAGCTGACGCATCGACGCCTCGAACGAGGCACGGAAATCAGCCACCGGCGTCATGTACCGCGCCGAGTCCCGGCAGGCGTCATTGGCGCCGATCATCACTGTCACCAGATCGGGTTCTTCCTTCGCGGCCAGCGCCATCTGCTCCGGCAACTGCGCGATCCTGGCGCCCGTCTCGGCGTGGTTCCAGCTGCGCGCGGCGGCCCCCGACTCACCGAGCAGCCGCACGGCGAGGCTGCGCACCTGGCTGTCGGTGCCGGTCGCCCAGGACACCTCCGGACAGTCCGCCAGCACCGAACAGGCGTCGAAACCACGGGTGATGGAGTCGCCGACGGCGGCCACCGATCCCGGTTCGCGGTCCCAGACCGGGCCGGGCCTGGCGGACGGCTGCGCGGCCGCCCCCTTCGTCGTCCCCTCCGGGCCGGAGTCACAACCGGTCAGAACGGCCGCGCCGAGCAGTGAGAGCGCCGCCAGGACGGCGGCCGAGGTACGCGAACGGCGGCGGGCGGAACGATCCTGCATCCCTTGGTCCCCTCGGTTATGCCCCCGGCAACCCCTGGTGGCACCGGTCGGAAGGCCCGGCCGCTCCGGCGGGTGAAAGCTGAGCGAATGATGGACCCAGGACCGACCGTACGTCACACCTGGGACCCCGCCGCGCGGTAGCTTTTCCTCGGCGAACCAGCGGCGCGTTCCCCCGCCCGGCTCCACTCGGGTGGCTTTCCGGAAATCACATCACGTCACATACTGTCCCTTTTCAGGAGCTTCACCCCGATGCTGTTTACTGATGACAACCTCGGGATCCGGCCGAGAAGAGACGGTACGGGCGCGAGGCCGCTGGGGAAGGCGAACTTCGTCCCACACTGGAGGTCCCGGTGACGACACGTGGAGTTCTGTACGTTCACTCCGCACCGCGCGCGCTCTGCCCCCATGTCGAATGGGCGGTGGGGGGCGTCCTCGGTGTGCGGGTCCAGCTGGACTGGATCAGACAGCCTGCCGCGCCCGGCACCTGGCGGTCCGAGTTCTCCTGGCAGGCCCGCCCCGGCACGGCGTCCAAGCTCGCCTCCGCGCTGCGGGGCTGGGACCTGCTGCGCTTCGAGGTGACGGCGGAGCCGAGCCCCACGTCGGAGGGCGAGCGCTACAGCTCCACGCCCGGCCTCGGCATCTTCCACGCCGTCACCGGCATGCACGGCGACATCCTGGTCCCCGAGGACCGGCTGCGGGCGGCGCTGGCACGGTCCGTGCGGGGCGAGACCGACCTGGAGGCCGAGATCGCCAAACTGCTCGGCAAGCCCTGGGACGACGAGCTGGAGTCCTTCCGCCACGCGGGCGAGGGCGCGCCGGTGCGGTGGCTGCACCAGGTGGTGTGACGGCGCGAAAATAAGCCCCTCCGGCGATCGAGGAGCGGGGTCCGGGGCGGAGCCCCGACATCCCCCCCCCGCCGGCTGCGCGGGCGGCGCCCGCCCCCCCCCCCCCCACGGGGGCGTTGCCCCCGCACCCCCACTCCTCGATCGCCGGAGGGGCTTGATTGTGCAGGTCAGACGCTGCGGAACGCCAGGACCACGTTGTGCCCGCCGAACCCGAACGAGTTGTTGATCGCGGCGATCGAACCCTCCGGCAGCGGCCGGGGCTCATCGCGCACGATGTCCGCCTCCACGGCCTCGTCGAGGTGCTCCACGTTGATCGTCGGCGGCGCCGTCCGGTGGTGCAGCGCCAGGACCGTCGCGACGGTCTCGATGCCGCCCGCGCCACCGAGGAGGTGACCGGTCATCGACTTCGTCGCGGAGATCGCGACATGGTCGAGGTCGTCGCCCAGGATCTTGCGCAGCGCCTTCAGCTCCGCGACGTCGCCCTGCGGGGTCGACGTGGCGTGCGCGTTGAGGTGCACGACCTCGGAAGGCTTGAGGTCCGTCTGGTCCAGCAGGTTCTGCATTGCGGCGGCGATGCCGCGCCCGGTCGGCTCGGGCTGCGCGATGTGGTGGGCGTCCGCGGACAGCCCCTGGCCCAGCACCTCGCAGTAGACCTTGGCGCCACGCGCGGCGGCGTGCTCCGCGGACTCCAGGACGACGACCCCGGCGCCCTCGCCGAGTACGAAGCCGTCACGGCCGGTGTCGTACGGGCGGGAGGCCTTCTCGGGCTCCTCGTTGTTCTTGGACATCGCCATCATGTTGGCGAACGCGGCGATCGGCAGCGGGTGGATCGCCGCCTCGGTGCCACCGGCGAGGACCACATCGGCGCGGCCGGTGCGGATCATCTCGACGGCGTACCCGATCGCCTCGGCGCCCGAGGCGCAGGCGGAGACCGGCGTGTGCACACCGGCCTGGGCGTTGACCTCCAGGCCGACGTTGGCCGCCGGGCCGTTGGGCATGAGCATGGGCACGGTGTGCGGGGAGACGCGGCGTACGCCCTTCTCCTTGAGCACGTCGTACTGGTCGAGCAGGGTGATCACACCGCCGATGCCGGAGGCGATGACCGAGCCCAGCCGCTCGGGCTGGATGTTCTCGTCCTCGCCGGCCTTGCCGGTGAAACCGGCGTCCGCCCAGGCCTCACGGGCCGCGATCAGCGCGAACTGCGCCGAGCGGTCCAGCTTGCGGGCGAGCGGGCGGGGCAGGACGTCGCCCGGGTCGACTGCCGCGAGGGCGGCGATCCGGACGGGCAGTTCGGCGAAACGTTCGCCCTCGAGAGGCTTGACGCCGGAACGACCGGCCATCAGACCTTCCCAGGTCGACGCCGAGTCGCCACCCAGCGGAGTGGTTGCGCCGATACCGGTGACGACCACGGTGCGATTGGTCGAGTTCACTGGAAAATCTTCTCCACGTGTAGAGGGTCGTGAATCAGCGGCGCCACCGCCGGGTGGCGACACAGGAGCCGGCCTGATCAGGCCTGGTGGTTGAGGATGTAGTCGGCAGCGTCGCCGACCGTCTTGAGGTTCTTGACGTCCTCGTCGGGGATCTTGACGTCGAAGCGCTCCTCGGCGGCGACGACGACCTCGACCATGGACAGCGAGTCGACGTCCAGGTCGTCGGTGAAGGACTTGTCCAGCTGGACGTCCTCGACCGGGATCCCGGCGATCTCGTTGACGATCTCGGCGAGACCCTTGACGATCTCTTCCTGAGTGGCGGCCATCTTGGCGCTCCTTCGATGTTTAACTGCAGGGTTCTGGTGTCCGGGCCCAAAAGGCCTGGTGTGCCTAGGGGAGGGTAACGACCGTCGCGGCGTAGACGAGACCCGCCCCGAAGCCGATGACGAGCGCGGTGTCGCCGCTCTTCGCCTGACCGGTCGCCAGGAGCCGCTCCATTGCGAGCGGAATCGAGGCGGCGGAGGTATTGCCGGTGGTCTCCACGTCGCGGGCGACGGTGACGGTCTCCGGCAGCTTCAGGGTCTTCACCATCGAGTCGATGATCCGCATGTTGGCCTGGTGCGGAATGAAGACGTCCAGGTCTCCCGGGGAGATCCCGGCCGCGTCCAGCGCCTGCTGGGCGACCTTCGCCATCTCGAACACGGCCCAGCGGAACACCGCCTGGCCCTCCTGCGTGATGGCCGGGAACTTCTCCGGGCGCTCGGCGTGGAACTCGTCCCACGCCACGGTCTGCTTGATGGTCTCGGACTTGTCGCCCTCGGAGCCCCAGACGGTCGGGCCTATGGCGGGCACCTTGGAGGGACCGACGATGACCGCACCGGCACCGTCACCGAACAGGAAGGCCGTCGCGCGGTCCTCCTTGTCGGTGAGGTCGCTCAGCCGCTCCACGCCGATGACCAGCACGTACTCCGCCGAACCCTCGACGATCATGCCCTTGGCGAGGGTCAGCCCGTAGCCGAAGCCCGCGCAGCCGGCCGAGATGTCGAAGGCGGCCGGCTTGCCCGCGCCCACCAGGTGGGCGATCTCGGTCGCGATGGCCGGGGTCTGCTTGAAGTGCGAGACGGTGGAGACGATCACGGCACCGATCTGCTCGGGCGTGATCCCGGCGTCCGCGATCGCCTTGCCGGACGCCTCCACGGACATCGCGGCCACGGTCTCCTCCTCGGAGGCCCAGTGGCGGGTCGCGATGCCGGAGCGCGAGCGGATCCACTCGTCGGACGAGTCGATCGTCTCGAGGATCACCTCGTTGGGCACGACCCGGGTCGGGCGGTAGCCGCCGACACCCATGATCCGTGCGTACGGGGCGCCCTGACTGGGCTTGATCTTCGACATTCTCTCGGGCTCCTTCAGGCGCCTGCGTGCTCGGAGACGAGCGCGCGGGCCGCGTCGAGGTCGTCGGGGGTCTTCAGCGCGAGCGTCTTCACACCGGGCAGCGCGCGCTTGGCAAGGCCCGTGAGGGTGCCGCCGGGGCATGCCTCGATGAGAGCCGTGACGCCCAACTCCTTGAAGGTCTCCATGCACAGGTCCCAGCGGACCGGGTTGGCCACCTGGCCGACCAGCCGCGAGATGACCTCGTCGCCGGTGGTAACGGCCTTCCCGTCCGCGTTCGAGATATATGTCACGGCCGGGTCGGCGGGCTCCAGCGCCGCGGCGGCCTCGCGCAGCCGGTCGACGGCGGGGGCCATGTGGCTCGTGTGGAAGGCTCCGGCGACCTTGAGCGGCACCACGCGGCGCACGCCCTCGGGCATGTCCTCGATCAGCGCGGCGATCTGCGCGGTGGTGCCCGCGGCGACGATCTGGCCGGCCCCGTTCACGTTCGCCGGGGTCAGCCCGAGCTTCTCCAGGTGCGCGACCGACACATCGGGGTCGCCGCCCAGCAGCGCCGCCATGCCGGTCTCGGTGACCGCCGCGGCCTCGGCCATGGCGAGCCCACGGGTACGTACGAGACGCAGCGCGGCCTCGTCGCCGATGACTCCGGCGAAGGCTGCGGCGGTGATTTCACCAACGCTGTGACCTGCGACGACGTCCGGCGACGCGTCGAGTGCGGCGGCGGACAGCAGACCGGCGGCCACCAGCAGCGGCTGCGCCACCGAGGTGTCACGGATCTCGTCCGCGTCGGCCTTGGTGCCGTAGTGGGCGAGGTCGAGCTCGATGGCGTCGGACCAGAGCGCGATGCGTTCGGCGGCACCGGGGAGATCGAGCCAGGGAGTCAGGAAGCCGGGCGTCTGAGCGCCTTGGCCGGGAGCGACGAGTACGAGCACCCTCACACTCTCTCTTGTGAACGGTCCGGAACACCCGTGGGGACAGGGACGAAGAACCGTATGGGGAATTGTTGATGTCCGACAAAAGTCTAGGACTGAGGATCCTTCGCGGCCAAGCGCCCCAGAATCAGGGCGATCCGCAGCGTGAACGCCGAGCGGACGTCGGACGGTGACCATCCGGTGACGTCTGTCACACGTCGAAGCCGGTAGCGCACGGTGTTGGGGTGAACGAAAAGCATTCTGGCCGCGCCCTCCAGACTGCTCGCCTGTTCCAGATACACACTCAGCGTCTCCAGGAGCGCGGAGCCCGCTTCCTCCAGCGGTCTGTAGATCTCCTCCACCAATTGGTCCCGTGCGGCGGGATCGCCCGCCATCGCGCGCTCCGGCAGCAGATCGTCGGCGAGCACCGGCCTGGGGGCGTCCTGCCAGGCGCCGCACGCCTTGAGCCCGGCGGCCGCGGCCTGCGCGGACCGGGTGGCCGCGAGCAGGTCGGGCACCACGGGCCCGGCGACGACGGGGCCTGCCGCGTACGGGCCGATCAACGCCTTCGCGACCTGCAGCGGGTTGTCGCTGCCGCCCGCGATGACGACCAGGCGGTTGCCGAGGACCCCGGTCAGGACCTGGAGCTTCGCGTGCCGGGCGGCCCGCCTGATGGCTTCCACGGTCAGTTCGCTGTCGCCGTCCGGGGCCGTGCCGAGCACCACGCAGACGTGCTCGGGGGAGTTCCAGCCGAGCGCCGCGGCGCGTGACACGGCACCCTCGTCGGCCTCGCCGGACAGCACCGCGTTCACCACGAGCGATTCCAGCCGGGCGTCCCAGGCGCCGCGCGCCTCGGCCGCCTGGGCGTACACCTGGGCGGTCGCGAAGGCGATCTCCCGGGCGTAGACGAGCAGCGCCTCACGCAGCACCGACTCGTCGCCGGGCGCGGCGACCTCCTCGATCGCGGCCTCCATGACCTCGATCGTCGTACGCACCATCTCGACGGTCTGCCGCAGGGTGATCGCCCGGGTCAGCTCGCGCGGAGCCGTCCCGAAAACATCGGTGGAGATGGCCTGCGGGGTCTCCGGGTGCCGGAACCACTCGGTGAACGCGGCGATACCGGCCTGGGCCACCAGGCCGATCCAGGACCGGTTCTCCGGTGGCATAGCCCGGTACCACGGCAGCGACTCGTCCATGCGGGCGATCGCGTTCGCGGCGAGCCGGCCGGAGGACTGCTCCAGGCGCTTCAGGGTCGCGGCATGCAGGTGGGCGGCGTTCGCAGCGGGCTGCTCAGGATCGGGTCGGGGCACGGAGACAAGATTGCCTTATCGGACCACGGGCACGGAGGGCCGGGGCGACCGCGGGTCGTACCGACCGGTAGCAGTCGGGGGATTCCTTCGCTCCCCCGCCCGGCTACCGTGGGCAGGTGATTTCCGTACACCGCGCCGAAGACCGCTTCCTCGGCGGGGACCAGGACGCCGGCATCCTGTCCCGGCACGCCTTCTCGTTCGGCAGTTTCTACGACCCGGACAATCTGCGCTTCGGCGCGATCCTGGCGTGCAACTCGGAGCGGCTGGAGCGCGGCGCGGGTTTCGAGGAACACCCCCACAGCCATACGGAGATCGTCACCTGGGTCGTCGAGGGCGAGCTGACCCACCGTGACTCCACCGGGCACGCCACGGTCGTACGGGCCGGTGACCTCCAGCACCTCAGCGCCGCCTCGGGTGTGCGCCACGTCGAACGCAATGACGGGGACGCCCCGCTGACGTTCATCCAGATGTGGCTGGCCCCGCTCGAACCGGGCGGCGAACCCTCGTACACGATCGTCCCCGGCATCGCCGACTCCACCCCGTACGCCCTTCCGGCGGCCGGCGCGATGCTGCATGTGCGCAGGCTGGGCGCGGGGGAGCGGGCGGCGGTGCCGGACGCGGCGCGGGTGTACGTCCATGTGGTGGCCGGGGGCGTCCGGATCGGCGACGAGGAGGGCGAGGAGCTGGAGCCGGGCGACTCGGTGCGGATCACCGGCGAGGCGGGGCTTGAGCTGGTGGCGACCGGATCGGCCGAGGTGCTGATCTGGGAACTGTCGGCCTGAACGGCCTGAGCTACCGGTCGGCGTTGCGGCGCCACATCGACCACATCGGCGGCCCGGCGCGGAACGTCATCTCCTCGTGCACGGCGAAACCGTGCCGCTGATAGAAGGTGAGGTTGCGGCGGTTGCTGGACTCCAGGAAGACCGGCCGCCCGTCCGCGTCCGCCCGCTCCAGCAGCCCGCCGAGCACCCGAGCCCCGCGCCCGGTGCCGCGCGCGTCCGCGCGGGTGCCGATGTACTCGACGTACCAATGCTCGGGACCGGCCGGGTGGCGGTGCTCCATGGTGAACAACCGACCGGCGGTACGCGGGAGTTGGATGCGCGCCGCACACAGGAGAGGACCCGCGTTGCGCAGCAGGTACGTCACCGGCAGCTTCCACTTCCCGGGCTCCGTCCACACCGCCGCGGCCGTGCGTTCCGGATCGGTCCACACCCGCCCGGCCGGGACCTGCTGGGCCAGGTGCGCGGTGAACAGCAGCCGCAGCCGCCGGTCCCGGTCGCGCGGCATCAGCCAGGTCCAGACGGGATCCTCGGCGTAGGCACTGGCGAGTACGGAGGCGAGCGCGGGGACATCGGCGGCGGCAGCGCGGACTATGTCGGCCATGGCCGAGGAGGGTAGTGGGTGCCGCCCGCTCGTCTGACGAAGGGGGTCGGGGACGACGACCAGTCGTCTCCGACCCCTGGGTCGTACGGACGTGTCGCGGCGGTCAGACGAGCCCGTCGACAAACGCCCGCCAGGCATCCGCCCCGACGACCAGGACGGGGCCGTCCGGGTTCTTGCTGTCGCGGACGGGCACGGCGCAGGGAAGACCGTCGACCACTTCGAGGCATTCGCCGCCGGTGTTTCCGCTGTAGCTGGACTTACGCCACCGCGCGTTCTTCAGGTCGTGACCGGTCTTCATAACGCTCCTCCATCACGCGGGTGATCAGGGCCGCGGAATCCTCGACGGAGAGGGCTGCGGCCTGCAAGTGAGCGTAACGGAGTGCGGCTTCCCTGACGGTGTCGGGGCTGGCGGTCATATGGCCGGAGATGACGTCCTCCGTGTAGACGATGTCCGGGTCGTCGTCGAAGCGCATCGCGGTGAACGACCCGGCGAGGCTCGCGTGTTCACCGGCCGCGAAGGGCAGCACCTGGATCCGCATCCAGTGGTGGTCGGCAAAGTCCAACAGCCGCTGGAGTTGCTTCCGCATGACCTCGCGACCACCGATCGGCCGGTGCAGCACGGCCTCGTCGAGCACGGCCCAGGCGAGCGGCGGCCGTTCCCGCTCCAGGATGCGCTGGCGCTCCATCCGGGCCGCCACCAGGTTTTCGAGGTCGTCCGGCATGCCAGTGGCCAGCACCGCCCGCGCGTACCCCTCCGTCTGCAACAGCCCGTACACCAACTGTGCCTGGTACGTGGAGATATACGCGGCACACGACTCCATCTCCGCGTACGGCTGGAACCAGGTGGGCAGTTGGCTGCGCAGGACCAGGCCGATCAGCCGGGAGAACACCCCGTCCGTCCCGAGCGCCGCGTCCAGCCGCTCGGAGAATTCGCGGGTGGGGACCTTCTTCGTGGTCTCGATCTGGCCGATCAGCGAGCCCGTGCAGAAGATGATGTCGCCGAGCTGGCCCTGCGTGAGACCGCTGGCCTCTCTCTGGCGGCGCAGCTCCCAGCCGTAGTAGTCCAGCGGGGAAGCGCTGGGGTCGAGTGTTTGGATGTTGGTCACGGCGGGGCACCTCCGGCTTTCAACGCCTTGCGGCGTTCGTTTCGGTACGTAGCCGAGCGTAATCACGTCGCTGCACTCTGGTGACATGAATGACGTAATCGATCCGCAGGCCGGTGGCATTGGGGCCACCTACCGCGCCGACTTCGCGATGGGTGAGCACTCGGCCCGGCATTTGCGCCGCATCCTGCGGCTCTACCTCACCGGCTGGGGTCTCCTCGAAGTGGCCGACGCGGCCGAGCTGGCGCTCACCGAGCTGATCGCCAATGTCGTACGGCACGTCCCCGGCCGCCGCTGTCAGACGCTCATCTTCCTGCTCCCGGACGGGGGTGTGCGCGTCGAGGTCGCGGACAACTGCCCGGAACTGCCCCGCGCGGTCGCGGGTGATGCCCTCGACGAGGGCGGGCGAGGGCTGATGCTGGTCGGCGCCGTCACCGACCGCTGGGGCGCGGAACCGCGCCGCGACGGCACCGGTAAGACGGTGTGGTTCGAGTGCCTGGCCACGAAAGCGGCCGACGGGTGACGTCGCTCAGCGGCCGGAACGCAGCTCCGCGAGCACCGCGTCCGTGAACGGCGGCCACACCTCTACCGCCCACGGGCCGAAGGCCCGGTCGGTCAGCGCGATGCACGCCGCGCTTGCGACCGGGTCGATCCACAGGAACGTCCCCGACTGACCGAAGTGCCCGAAGGCCGCGGGCGACGAGGAACTGCCCGTCCAGTGCGGCGACTTGGAGTCCCGGATCTCGAAGCCGAGGCCCCAGTCGTTGGGGTTCTGGTGGCCGTAGCCCGGCAGTACGCCCTTCAGGCCGGGGTGTACGACGGTCTGCGCGGCCAGCACCGTACGCGGGTCGAGCAGGCGGGGCGCCTGCACCTCCGCCGCGAACCGTATGAGGTCGTCGACGGTCGAGACGCCGTCCTTGGCGGGTGAGCCGTCCACCGTGGTCGCCGTCATCCCGAGCGGTTCCAGCACCGCCTGGCGCACGTACTCCGGGAACGGGATGTCGGTGGCCTTGGCGATGTGGTCGCCGAGCACCTCGAAGCCCGCGTTGGAGTAGAGCCGCCGGGTGCCGGGCGCGGCCGTCGTCCGGTGCTCGTCGAAGGCGAGCCCGCTGGTGTGCGCGAGCAGATGCCGGACGGTGGACCCTTCCGGCCCGGCCGGTTCGTCGAGCTCGACCGCGCCCTCCTCGTACGCCACCAGCGCCGCGTAGGCCGCGATCGGCTTGGTGACGGAGGCGAGCGGGAAACGGTGCGCGCTCGGACCGTGCGTACCGACGACGGTGCCGTCCGCTCGTACGACGGCAGCCGCCGCGGTGGGGACGGGCCAGTTGTCGATCATCGCCAGGCTCTGCATGCGTACGAGCCTAAAGGGCGCCCCGGAGCGGCGCGGAGGGGGTGGCCCGGGGGCCGCCGGAACCCGTCCCCGATTGCGCTTGCTTCGAGTGCACTCCAAGGTTCTAGCGTGGAGGTCATGACGGTGATGGAGAGCACTTCGGCGAAGGTGGACGCCTGCGCCACGGCCCCGCAGGCGCATCCGCGTCCCGAGGGCCAGGACCGGTACACCATCAGTGAGGTCGCGGCCTTCACCGGGCTCACCGCGCACACCCTGCGCTGGTACGAGCGGATCGGGCTGATGCCGCACGTCGACCGGTCCCACACCGGCCAGCGCCGCTTCAGCAACCGCGATCTGGACTGGCTGGCCTTCGTCGGCAAGCTGCGGCTGACCGGGATGCCGGTCGCCGACATGGTCCGGTACGCGGAGCTGCTGCGCGAGGGCGAGCACACCTTCGAGGAGCGGCAGGAGCTGCTGGAGGCGACCCGCCGCGACGTGAGGAAGCGGATCGCGGAGCTCCAGGACACCCTCGCCGTGCTCGACCACAAGATCGACTTCTATGCGAGCGCCCGGCGGGCGCCGGAAAGGCCCTGTGCCTGATGACTGACGACAAGATCACTACCGTGGAGCTCGGCGACGGCGGCCCGCAGGTCGGCGTGCAGGGGCTCGGCTGCATGGGCATGAGCGAGTTCTACGGCGAGACCGACGAGTCCGCAGCCCGCGAGACGCTGGAGACGGCGCTGGCGGCGGGCGTCACCCTCTTCGACACCGCGGATGTGTACGGTCTCGGCGCCAACGAGACCTTCCTCGCCCCGTTCGTCGGGGCGCACCGGGACGAGATCACCCTCGCAACGAAGTTCGCCATAGAGCGCAAGAAGGACGACCCGCACTACCGGGGCGTGCGCAACGACCCCGCGTACATCCGCAAGGCCGTCGAGGACAGCCTGCGCCGGCTGAACACCGACGTCATCGACCTCTACTACATGCACCGCCGCGACCCGGCCGTCCCGCTGGCCGAGTCCGTCGGCGCGATGGCCGAGCTGGTCCAGCAGGGCAAGGTCAAGCAGCTCGGGCTGAGCGAGGTGACCGGCGCGGAGCTGCGCGAGGCGCACGCGGTGCACCCGATCGCGGCCCTGCAGTCCGAGTGGTCGCTCTTCAGCCGGGACGTCGAGCGCAGCGCCGTACCGGCCGCCATCGAGCTCGGGGTGACCTTCGTGCCGTACTCGCCGCTCGGCCGGGGCTTCCTGACCGGGGCGTTCACCGACGCCGCCAAGGACCTGTCCAAGGGCGACTTCCGCCAGTACCAGCCCCGCTTCACCGGCGACAACGCGAAGAAGAACGCCGCCCTGCTGGAGCCGGTCCACAAGATCGCGGCGGCGCACGGGGCGTCGGCCGCGCAGGTGGCGCTCGCCTGGGTGCAGCAGCGGGCCCAGGTGCACGGGCTGACCGTGGTGCCGATCCCGGGCACCCGCAAGAGCAGCCGGCTGCTGGAGAACGTGGCCGCCACCCGGCTCACCCTGACGGACGGGGAGCTGGCACGGCTGGAGCCGATCGCGGGGCTGGTGGCCGGGGACCGGTACCCGGACATGAGCTCGACGTCCGCCGCGCGCGAGTAGCCGGTACGGGGCGGGCCGGGTGCCCCGGGCTCAGCGCGCCCTCCCCTCGGTGATCGCGGCGAAGGCGCGGAGCGAGTCCGTGCCCGGGGCGAAGTAGCCGGTGTGCCCGCGGGCGTCGTCGGCCGGGACGTGGCGTGCGCCGAACTCCGGGGCGGCCGGATCGGGGCCGTGGCCGAGCCCCGCCACCTCGATGTTCGGCACGTCGTCGATCCAGTCCGTGGCGTCCTTCGCGGCCCAGACCCGGGCGTCGGTGCGCAGATCGGCGACGTCGTCCACGCGCATCCCGGGGGAGCCGAGGACGACCAGGTCCCTGGCGCGCAGCCGGGGTGCGGCGAGCCCGCACACGACGGAGCCGTAGCTGTGGCAGAACACGGCGGGCTCGGGGAGGCCGTCGGCCGCGAGACCGTCCGTGAACCGGGTCAGCCGGTCCGCCCCCGCCTCGGCGAGCGAGCCCGTCGCGGCGTCGATGCCGAGGCCCACGGGGGTGGTGTACCCGGCCCAGGCGATGACCGCGCTGCCGGGCCCGGTCCGGGCGTACAGCGCCTTCGCCATGCCGGCCGGAGTGCCGTACACATCCTTCGTACGGTCGAAGGTTCCGGCGTCGATGTCCGAGCCCGGCACCACGACCGCGACATGACGTGCGGTGCGCAGGTCCCCGAAGACCTCGGCGACCTGACCGCGTCCGCGCGGGTCGAACGCGAGGATCTGCCGACCCCGGGCTTTTCCGAGATGCGCGTACCGGGGATCGTGACTGGCTTGCAAGGAACGGGCGTTGGCGCGGTAGCGCAGTTCGACGGGGACGCCGTCCAGATTGCCGACGACGAGCGGATGCCGTACGACCAGGGCCTGTTGCTGTGCTTCGGTCAACCCCCGGAAGAATCGGGCCACTTCGGCCGGCGTGCTCCGCCCGGGGTCGGGCAGCTCCCGCCCCAGCGCGTGATCCGCGCGCCAGGCCGCGGTGCCCGGGGGCGGCCCGGTGAGGGCCTGTTGCGCATTCCCGGACGCCCAGCCGGCCGTCCCCGCCACCACGGTGGTGGCCAGCGCGACCGCGACCAGAGTCCTCGCGTAACGGCGCATCCCGCCCTCACTCTCCGGCTGATCCGGCTCCCGCACGCCGTCCGGCGCGACGGAGAGGAAGGTAGGGAGAGGACCGGTGCGAGGGCGTCGCACCGGGGGGCCAGAAGCGGAGTGATACCGGGGTAGGGGGCGTACGGGTATCGGCCGGCACGCTGCCCGCGCCGTGTCCCGGAATGACTGGCCCCACGGCGAACGGGTACCAAGAGATGCGAACGCTCAAGAGATCGGCCCTTGGGGCGACATGGGAGGAAGACCGGGTATGACGGACCCCAGGGCGCTTCGGCCCGCCGAGCGGCTCGACGAGTTCCTGAGTCTGGTCGGGCAGGTGGCCCGGAAGCCGGACGCCGATCTCCGGGTGATCGCCGAATGGCTTCCGCGCGAGCTCGGCGCGGAAGCGGCGATCGTCAACGGAGTCCTGAGGACGGTGGAGTTGTCGACGGCCGGGTTCTCCGAGCGCGTTCTGGACCACCTCGAACCGATGCTCACCCGGCTGGCCAACGGGCGGGTGGCCTCGGCCGCCATGGACGTAGGGACGGCGCAGGTACGGCTCGAAGCGGTCGGCGCGGAGCTGCCGCGCCGGGTGCTCGTGCTGGTCAGCCCCACCCCGCTGACACGCCAGGCCGCGGCCCTGGCCTCCCGTACCGGCGGCATCATCGCGGTCCTGCACCGTGCCCGGGAGACCGACCGGGTGATCCGCAGCTACCAGCAGAAGGCGCACCAATTACGTGTGGGCGTCATCATGGCCCTTCAGGCCGGGGACCCCCTGCTGGCCCGCCGTATGACGACCGGATCCGTCCCGGAACTGCTGGACTGCGACCGGCTGCGCGTCCACATCCTGCGGTGCGCGAAGGACGACCGCGAGCGGATCGCCCAGGCCTACCAGGACCCCTCGGGTTACCACGGCGACGGTCTGATGGTGGGGTGCCCCGTCTACGACGAACACCTCGTCTGCCTGATCGCCGACCGGGACGGGAGCGGCGCCGAAGCCACCGACGGCCTGGCCGCGGTGCTCCGCGACCTCGTCGCGGACAACCCCCGTTACGCGCTGGGCATCAGCAGCGCCCATCCGCTCCCCGCGACGGCCGAGGCATACGGGCAGGCCCGGCACGCCCTGGCCGTGGCGTCCAACACCCCGAGCCGGGTGGCCGGTTACCGGGGCCAGGAGCCCCTGGAGCGGCTGCTGCCCCGGGCGGAGGCCATCGAGTGGGCCGGCTCCGTCCTCTCGCCGCTGACCGGCTTACCGGAGCTCACCAACGAGATCACCCGGCTCGCGATGCACTTCCACCGCTCGGGAGTGGCACGCATGATGAACGTCAGCCGCAACACGGTCACCGCCCACCTCGGCCGTGCGCAAGCGGCGCTCGGACTGGACCTCCGTGATGTCCGCTGCCGGGCAACTCTGGCCCTGGCCCTGGGTGTTGCCGCCCTCCACCGGGAAGTCGGGCATGCTCCCGCGCAGGCGGACCCACCCGCTCTGGAAGAGCTGTTGCACACGCGGCCCGCGGCGGAGTGGGGCCGTACGTTCCTGGAGCCGCTGCGAGACGCCAGGTACCACCCGGTGCACCGCACCCTGCGCACCTGGATCGACACGAACGCCGACGCCCAGCAGGCCGCCCGCCGCCTGGGGTGCAGCCGTACCACCGTGGCCGCCCATCTCCGAACCGCCGAGCGCCGGCTGACGCGGGATCTGCTGAGCTCGGGCTCGGGGGTCCACGACCTCGTCCACGCGCTCCACCTCTCGGGCGACACCCCTCTCTGACCGTGCACCGTGAGCAGTCGGCCGGAGCCGAGGTGTGCATCGTGCCCTGTCCCGCCCCCGGGGTGCGCAGCGTGCACACCACGGGCGCGGAAGTTGGGCAGCGTGCACACATATCGGCCCTTCTGGCCCCCTGGACGGCGTGCTCCACTCGTTCTGAACAGCCCGTACTGCACAGCATCGGCCCACGGGGGCAGATGCAGAACGGAGAGAAATGATGTTCAGGACGAAGACCACACTCGCCGCCCTGGGGACCGCCGTACTGCTCGCCGCGGGCGGTGCCACGGCCACGACCGCTCAGGCGTCGGCGGACGCCGCGTCGAGCCCGCAGATCCTCGGCACCAAGGGCTCGTCGAAGGCCAACGCGAAGTTCGGCTACGCACACGCCACGTGGAAGTGGACGGGCGCCGGCAAGACCGGAAAGGTCAAGGTCTACGTCAACGACCAGGACTGCGGCGACGGTGACGACACGTTCGCTTTCATGCAGTTCAAGGGGGGCAGGTGGGGCAAGGACACCACCGACGGGGAAAGCCGGGCCTGGAACGACAACTCGGACTGCGTCGGCAAGGGCAAGACCTTCACGTTCCCCGGCTACACGGACACCTTCAACGTGCTGAAGGCCCGCGTAGTGGTCTGCAAGAACGACGTCTTGGGGACCGGCGACACCTGCCTTGAGGGCAAGTGGCACAAGAACCCCAAGGCGTAGGCGCATCCCGCCGGCAGAGCGCCCCGGTGGCCCGGGGTGACCGGGTCCGCCGTCGGGGGGCGGCGGACCCTTCGGTTCCGGGCGAGGGGGGAAGCACTCTCACCCCTCGCCCGGCACCACCACCCCCGCCTCGTACGCGAAGATCACCGCCTGCGCCCGGTCCCGCAGGTCCAGCTTGGCCAGTACCCGCCCGATGTGCGTCTTCACCGTCTGCTCGGCCAGCACCAGCTTCCCCGCGATCTCCTGGTTGGACAGGCCCCGCGCGATCAGCTCCAGCACCTCCGTCTCGCGCGGAGTCAGCCCGTTGAGCCGCAGCGACTGGCCGCTCCGGGTGGCCCCGGTCGGGCCCTGCCGGGCGAAGTCGGCGATCAGGCGGCGCGTCACGGACGGGGCGAGCAGCGCCTCGCCCGCCGCGACCACCCGCACCGCCGAGATCAGATCCGCGGGCGGCGCGTCCTTCAGCAGGAAACCGGACGCCCCGGCGCGCAGCGCCTCGTACACGTAGTCGTCCACGTCGAACGTGGTGAGCATCAGGACCTTCGGCCGGTGCACCACACCGGCTGGCGGGTTCAGCAGCTCGCGGGCCGCCGCCAGGCCGTCCATCTCGGGCATCCGGACGTCCATCAGGACCACGTCCGGGTGGACGCTCCGGCTGACGTCGATGCCCCGGCGGCCGTCCGGCGCCTCACCGACCACATCGATGTCGCTCTGCGCCGAGAGCAGTGCCGCGAACCCCGCCCGCACCATGGCCTGGTCGTCGACGATGATCACGCGGATGGTCAAGAGTCCTCCGGGGCCGGGGGTGTAACAACGGTCAGGGGCAGTCGCGCGGCGACGCGGAAGCCGCCGTCGGGCAGCGGGCCGGTGTCCAGCGTGCCGCCCGTCAACCGTACGCGTTCGCGCATACCGACCAGGCCGTGCCCGGTCCCGGTCGTCTCCAGCGGCGAATCGGGTTGCTCCGCCCGGTCGTTGACCACCAGGACGGTCAGATGCGCGCCGTCGGACGTGATCGACACCCGGGTCCGCGCACCGGGCGCGTGCCGGATCGCGTTGGCCAGCGCCTCCTGCACGATCCGGTACGCCGACAGATCCACCGCCTGCGGTACGTCCGGGAGTCGGCCGGAGAGCGACAGCTCGACCGGCAGCCCCGCCCGCACCGTCGCCTCCACCAGCTGCTGCACCCGGTCCAGCCCCGGCTGCGGGGCCCGCTCGCCCTCCGTGCCGTCGCTGCGCAGCACGGCCAGCAGCCGCCGCATCTCCGTCAGCGACTCCCGCGCGCTCGCCGCTATCGCCCCGAACTCCTCGCGCGCCTGCTCGGGAAGGCCGCTGATCCGGTAGGGCGCGGAGTCTGCCTGGACCGTGATCACGGACATGTGGTGCGCGACCACGTCGTGCAGCTCACGGGCGATCCTGGCGCGCTCCTCCAGCAGCGTGCGCTGCGCCCGCTCGGCCTCGCTGATGGTCTCCTGCTCGGCGAGGCGGCGCTGGGCGTCGCCCCGTTCCCGGATCACCGCGCCGATCACCATGAGCACCGCGCCGAACGCCGGGAGCAGCGCCGAGGTGCCGTTGCTGCGGTCCGTGCCGCCCAGGTGCAGGACCAGGCTCGCCACGGCGGTCAGCGCCCAGACGGAGACCACGGTCCGCCGGGTCTCGCGCAGGGCCACCGCCAGCATCACGAAGAGGTAGCAGATCAGTGTGGGCGGGGGCCACGGCCAGATGCCCTGCGGCGGGTCCGGGTACTCCAGCAGTACCAGCGCCCCCACGATGTCGGCGGGGAGGATGATCCACCACGCCTGCAACGGGCGGTGTGCCAGCATCAGCAGCGGCGCCGTCTGGGCGACGGTCAGCAGGCCCGCCAGTCCCTCGGCCACACCGTATTCGTTGGTCAGCACATTGAGCGTGACCGGGATGAAGATCGCCGCGAGGGTGAGGACGACGACGTACGGCAGCAGCCTCCGCCACCGCTTGGGCGCGTCCGCCAGGGGCGGGACCGGGGGATGGGACGGGTGGGAGAGCCCGTGGGCGATCTCGCGCAGATTGCGGCGGGCGGCGCTCACCAGGCCGTCGGCGGCGGGCTGAGGGCGCGGCGGTGCCTCGGGCGGAACGTACGGCGGATCACGGGGTGGGTCGTGCGGCGGGTCATGCGGCGGGGAAGTGGTCATGGCCGGGTCAGCGTAGGCAGCGGACCGGCCCGGTGGCGTCATACCCGGGTTCCGGTCCGCGACCGGGCCTCTCATACGGGAGTACTACCGGCCCTACAGCTCGGCGAGCAACTGGGCCTTCTTGGCGCTGAACTCGTCGTCCGTCACCAGACCGGCCTGGTGCAGCTCCCCGAGGTGCCGGATCCGCTCCGCGATGTCCGCGGGGTCGCGCCGCCCCGCGCCCGCCAGGACGGCGGCAGGTGCGGCGGCTGCTGAATGGTGCCTGCGCACCGATTCCAGTACGGCCGCGGCGAACGGCAGCGACTCGTGCACCGGCCCGTAGCCGAGGCCGAAGATCACCGCGGCCGGGTCCTGATCGGCGCGGGTGGGGCGGGATGCCACCGGCTGCGGGCTGCGCACCGCGCCGGTGCCGAGCCCCGTGCCCGGCCCCGCGTCCGGGCCCGCGCCCATGCCGGAACCGCTGCCCGGGGCGGGATCCGCGCCCGGTCCCGGGACCGCGCACTCCAGGCCCCTCGGCAGCAGCCGCAGATAGCCCTCGAACGCTTCCGGGGAGCGCCACTCGACCCCGCTCAGCTCCGTCACCGGGAACGTCTGGTCGCCGGCCTTCCACTTCGCGGTGGAGGCACCCGTCCAGAACCAGCGGAAGGAGACCCGCTGCCCGTCGAAGCCGGCCCGGCCGTCGTACGCCTTGAACTGCATCGGTGCCTCCGGCGCCGCGACCAGGAACCGGTCGGCGGGCTCCGCAGCGTCGAGGCCGAGCCGGGCGCGCAGTTCGTCCGCGTAGTACTCGGCCAGCGTCTCGCGCTCGGCGGGGAGCACCAGCCGGTACGGATCGCAGCCGTCCTTCAGCTGCCCGGCCGCGGCCTCGACCAACGGGTCGGCACCGGGTCTGGGCACGGCACGCAGGACCACCGTGCCCCGCTTGCCCGGGGTCAGCGTCACCGACGACAGCGCCGCGTGCGGTACGCGTCGTTCACGCAGGCTCTGGAAGAGCTTCGGCGTGCGGATCCCCCGTTCGAAGCGGATGAGCACGGAGTCGGTGTCGAACTCCCAGGTGGCATGAATTCCGGCCAGCACATCACCCATGTGCCTCATCGTATGCGGCACTTGCCCCACACGTCCCCCCTCGGCGCAGGCTGTGATCGATGACCGGCCAGGGCCCCTGCGCCCGTCAGATGGTCCGGCTTCCGGTGATTCGTTCGCGGCAGGCGCTGTCGGATGCCGCGCAGCTCACCGATTCGTAGGCGCCCACGCCGATGGCGGCGAAGTTGTCGAGGCTCTCGGTCCCCGGCTCGAAATAGCCACTGTGCCCGACCGCGTCGCCCGTCGAGACGATGCGTGAGCCGAACCCCGGGTCGACCGGGTCGGCCCCGTGGCCCAGACCGCCGAGCTCCAGGTTCGGTACGTCCTCGATCCAGTCGTCGCGGTCCCGCATCGCCCACACCCTGGCCCCGGTACGCAGCTGCGCGGCGTTCTCCACCCGCATGCCGGGGCTGCCGGCCACCGCGATGTCGCCGACCCTGGAGGGCAGTTCATGTGCGGCGACCCCGCACAGCACCGAGCCGTAGCTGTGGCAGAACAGCGAGACCGGGGCGTTCCCGGGCAGCGCGTCCACCAGTGCGTTCAGCCGTACCGCGCCGCGCTCGGCGAGGTTGCCCAGGGCCGCGTCCACGCCGATTCCGGCGGGCGTGGTGTAGTCGGCCCAGGCGATGACGGCGGTACGGGTGCCGGGGCTCGCCGCGCGCTCGGCCGCGTACAGCGACTTCGCCATTCCGACCGGGGCGGCGTTCACCTTGGGCGCGGACCGCTCCAGCGTCAGCAGATTGGTGTCGACGCCGGGGACGATCACCGAGACCCGCTCGGCCCGGTCGAGACTGCCGAACACCTCGGCGGCGCGGCCCCTCCCGGACGGGTCGAAGGCGAGGAAGTGGCGGCCGCGGGCGAGCATCGAATCGAAGCGGTGCATCCGGCGGACCGCCTCGGCGCGGCCGTCGGGGGAGAGCCGCACATCGTGCATGCGCTGCCGCTCGACCTTCCGCGCCTGCACCACGGCCAGCCGATTGGCGCGATAGCGCAGAGTCACCGGCGCGCCGTTCAGATTGCCCACGACCAAGGGGTACTTGTCGGCCAGCCCGGCGCGCTGCGCGGCCGTGAGTGTGGCGAAGAAGCGGGCCAGCCGGTACGGCGGCGCATCGGCGTCCGGAAGCGCATGACCCGCTACCCGGCCCCGGGCCCAGGCGGCGAGTGCGAGGGTGCGTGGCTCGTCGGAGTGCTGGTGACGTACGGCGGTCCAACCAGTGGTCGCCAGCATCACGAACACGACCGCGACGGCGAGCAGTGCGCGCCACGCGGTGAGTGTGGGGGAGGAGTCGAAGGAAGTCACTCCGGCCCACATTAGGAGACGCGCGACGACAGCCGTGAAGAGGGTGACACACATCACTCCGCTGCGGGGAATTCGGCGCCGATCTTTTCACGCTGTGTGGTTGTCATACGCACGCTCAGGCGCGGGAAGCGCCTCCGGGAAGCCGCATGTGGCCACCGGGGCACGGCTGTTGTGAAGTCGGTCATGCCGCGGCGCTGAGGCGTACGGCACACCGGACGGGGCGACCGCCATCACGCCGGCCCCCGTCACGCCGGTCCGGCGTCCGCCCGCCAGTCCCCGGCCAGCGCCGGCCCGAGCTGGTCCAGGTACGCCTCGGTCAGGGCGCGCAGTGAATCCACATCGCCGTCCCGGCCCCGCCCCCAGAGCTGACCGGTCACCCGCATCACCCCGCAGAACGCGGCCACGGCGACCCTCGGCCGCGGGTCCTCGTCCATGTCGAGCCCCTCGCGCCCGGCGATCAGCAGCGCGATCTGGTTCTCCAGATCCATGCACCGTCGCAGGTGGACGGCAAGCAGTGAGGGCGTCGACTCGATCATCCGGTACGTACGCAAGTGGAGTTCGACCGAGACGATCTCCTCGATCGTCTCGTCGATGCTGTTCCAGGCGCGGACGACCGCGTTGCGCAGCGCCTCGAACGGGGCCTCCGCGGCGGGGCGCCGGCGCAGCTCCGAGAGGAAGCGCGACTCCAGCATCTCCTGGATGGCGAAGGCGGCTTCCTCCTTGGAGGCGAAGTAGCGGAAGAACGTGCGCTGGGAGACCTCCACGGCGTCGACGATCTCGTCGACGGTGGTCTCGTCGTAGCCCTGGGTGGTGAAGAGATCGAGGGCGGCGTGCAGCAGGGCGTCCCGGGTGCGTCGCTTCTTCCGTTCACGCAGTCCGGTCGGATGTGCGGCCCGCTGCCCATCGGTCACTTAACCGGCCTTCTTTCTCCTGCTTTGTCCAGCTCAGCGTACCTGTGAGCTACGTGACAGTTACTGGCTTGTGAAATGGTTTGTCAACTGTCAGAGGCTGACACTAATCTCCCGGGCATGACTAGTCAGACCACCGTCGACAAGGCGTCGCGGGAGCCGCAGAAGACCGCCGCTCCCGCACCTGCCAAGGGGCTGCGCGGCCACCCCTGGCTGACGCTCTTCTCCGTGGCCATCGGCGTGATGATGGTCGCGCTCGACGGCACGATCGTCGCGATCGCCAACCCCGCCATCCAGCAGGACCTGCACGCCTCGCTCGCAGACGTCCAGTGGATCACCAATGGCTACATGCTCGCCCTCGCGGTCTCCCTGATCACCGCGGGCAAACTCGGTGACCGGTTCGGTCACCGCCAGACCTTCCTCATCGGTGTCGTCGGCTTCGCCGCGGCATCGGGAGCCATCGGCCTGTCCGACAGCGTCGCCCTGGTGATCGTGTTCCGGGTGCTCCAGGGCCTCTTCGGCGCCCTGCTGATGCCCGCCGCGCTCGGCCTGCTGCGCGCCACCTTCCCGGCCGAGAAGCTGAACATGGCGATCGGCATCTGGGGCATGGTGATCGGTGCCTCGACCGCGGGTGGTCCGATCCTCGGCGGCGTGCTCGTCGAGCACGTCAGCTGGCAGTCCGTCTTCTTCATCAATGTGCCGGTCGGTGTGATCGCGCTGCTGCTGGGCCTGGTGATCCTCAAGGACCACCGCGCCGAGAACGCGCCGCGCTCCTTCGACATCGGCGGCATCGTGCTGCTGTCGCAGGCGATGTTCTGCCTGATCTGGGCGCTCATCAAGGGCGCCGAGTGGGGCTGGGGCGACTACAAGACGCTCGGCTTCCTGGGCGCCGCCGTGGCCCTGTTCGTGGTCTTCGCGCTCTCCCAGAAGAACGTCAGGGAACCGCTGATCCCGCTCGCGATGTTCCGGTCCGTGCCGCTGTCCGCGGGCGCGGTCCTGATGGTGCTGATGGCCTTCGCGTTCATGGGCGGCCTGTTCTTCGTCACCTTCTACCTCCAGAACGTGCACGGTCTGAGCCCCGTCGACAGCGGCCTGCACCTGCTGCCGCTGACCGGCATGATGATCGTCGCCTCGCCGCTCGCGGGCGCCATGATCACCAAGTTCGGCCCGCGGGTTCCGCTGGTCGGCGGCATGGTGTGCACGGCGGTCGCCATGTTCGGCATGTCCCAGCTGGAGATCGGCACCGGCACCCTGACCATGTCGATCTGGTTCGGCCTGCTCGGGCTCGGTCTCGCCCCGGTGATGGTCGGCGCCACCGAGGTCATCGTCGGCAACGCCCCGATGGAGCTCTCCGGCGTCGCGGGCGGTCTCCAGCAGGCCGCCATGCAGGTCGGCGGCAGCCTCGGTACGGCGGTGCTCGGCGCCGTCATGGCCTCCCAGGTCGACTCGAAGCTGGCCGACAACTGGAAGGCGGCGGAGCTTCCGCCGCTGAGCCCGCAGCAGCTGGACCAGGCTTCCTCGGCCGTCGAGGTCGGCATCCCGCCGGTCGACGGGAACGTCCCGCCGGAGGTCGCGGCGAAGATCGCGGGCGTCGCCCATGACACCTTCGTGTCAGGGATGAGCACGGCGTTCATGGTCGCCGGCATCGTCGCGGTGGCCGCCGCGCTGGTCGCCACGCTCACCAAGCGCGGTGCGAACGCCGAGGCGGGTGCGGGCGCCGGTCACATCTGACCGGTCGTCACGACGACGCCCCGGGCCCGCGCCGACGCGTCAACACAGTGCGTACAACAGCCCCGCCGGACCGTTTCCGGCGGGGCTGTCGCCTATCAGGGTGGTGTGCCCCGCACCCCCTTCCCCGGGCACTGCCCCGCAGGTCAGGGTGCGTGCAACTGATTCGCACCAGCACGGGGGACGATTTCCATGCGTACGACCGTTCTTGCCACCACCCTGGCCACCGCCGCCCTGGCCGCCACCGCACTGATCCCGCAGACCGCCGCCCACTCCGCGCCCGTCCGGCTCGGCTCCTGCGCCGCCGGCCAGCTCTGCCTCTGGGACGCACCGGACTTCACCGGCACCCGCCGGACGCATGAGCTGTCCACGACCGACATCGAGAGCTGCGTCCCGCTGCCGAAGGGCAGCAGGGTCCAGGCGCTCGCCAACCGCACCGGCCGCCCCGTCACCACGTACCAGTCGGCGGAATGCGCCGAGACCGGTGAGTTCGAGACCTACCCGGGCGGCGGCACCTGGGTGCCCCGGTCCCCGTACCAGGTCAGGGCCTTCAAGATCTGGGAGAACTGACCGGCCTCCGGACGCCGAAGGGCGGCGGGACCTCTCGGTCCCGCCGCCCTTCGTGCGTACTCCGTCGGCCCTACGCGTCGCCGCCGGCCGCGCCCGGGTCGGCCGCGGTCACATCCAGCAGCTCGTACCGGTCGATCGCCTGCTTCAGCAGCGAACGGTCGATCCGGTTCTCCTTCGCGAGCTCGGTGAGCACCGCGAGGACGATCGACTGCGCGTCGATGTGGAAGAACCGGCGGGCCGCACCACGGGTGTCGGCGAAGCCGAAGCCGTCCGCACCCAGCGACTGGTACGCACCGGGCACCCAGCGCGCGATCTGGTCCGGCACCGAACGCATCCAGTCCGAGACCGCCACGAACGGGCCCTCGGAGCCGGAGAGCTTCCGCGTCACGTACGGGACGCGCTGCTCCTCCTCCGGGTGCAGCAGGTTGTACCGCTCCACGTCCACGGCCTCGCGGCGCAGCTCGTTCCAGGAGGTCGCCGACCAGACGTCCGCCCGGACGTTCCACTCGTCGGCGAGGATCCGCTGCGCCTCGACCGCCCACGGGACCGCCACACCGGACGCCATGATCTGGGCCGGGATCTCGCCCCGGTCGGCGGCCTTGAAGCGGTACACGCCCTTGAGGATGCCCTCCACGTCCACGTCCGCCGGCTCGGCCGGGTGCTGGATCGGCTCGTTGTAGACGGTGAGGTAGTAGAAGACGTCCTCGTTCTCCTCGGGGGTCCCGCCGTACATCCGGCGCAGACCGTCCTTGACGATGTGCGCGATCTCGTAGCCGAACGCCGGGTCGTACGCGACACAGCCCGGGTTGGTCGAGGCGAGCAGCTGCGAGTGGCCGTCCGCGTGCTGGAGACCCTCACCGGTCAGTGTCGTACGGCCGGCGGTCGCACCCAGCACGAAGCCGCGCGCGAGCTGGTCGGCCATCTGCCAGAACTGGTCACCGGTGCGCTGGAAACCGAACATCGAGTAGAAGACGTACACCGGGATCAGCGGCTCGCCGTGCGTGGCGTACGCCGAACCGGCGGCGATCAGGGACGCCGTGCAGCCGGCCTCCGAGATGCCGTCGTGCAGCATCTGACCGGTCGGCGACTCCTTGTACGCGAGCAGCAGATCGCGGTCCACCGCCTCGTACTGCTGGCCCAGCGGGTTGTAGATCTTCGCGCTCGGGAAGAAGGCGTCCATGCCGAAGGTGCGGTACTCGTCGGGCGCGATCAGCACGAAGCGCTTGCCGATCTCCTTGTCCCGCATGAGGTCCTTCAGGATGCGGACGAAGGCCATGGTGGTCGCGATCGACTGCTGGCCGGAACCCTTCTTCGCGGTCGCATACGTCTTGTCCTCGGGCAGGACCAGCGGCTTCGCACGCACCACCCGGGTCGGGACGTAACCGCCCAGACCCTTGCGGCGGTCGTGCATGTACTGGATCTCCTCCGAGTCGCGGCCCGGGTGGTAGTAGGGCGGGTAGCCCTCGTCCAGCTGCTTGTCCGTGATCGGGATGTGCAGCCGGTCGCGGAACCGCTTGAGGTCCTCGACCGTGAGCTTCTTCATCTGGTGGGTCGCGTTGCGGCCCTCGAAGTTCGGCCCCAGGGTCCAGCCCTTGACCGTCTGCGCCAGGATCACCGTCGGCTGGCCCTTGTGGGCCTTGGCCGCCGCGTAGGCCGCGTAGACCTTCCTGTGGTCGTGACCGCCGCGGCCCAGGTGCAGGATCTGGTCGTCGGTCATGTCCTTGACCATGTCGCGCAGCCGCGGGTCGTCCCCGAAGAAGTGCTCACGGATGTACGCGCCCGACTCGGTGGCGTACGTCTGGAACTGGCCGTCCGGCGTGGTGTTCAGCTTGTTGACCAGGATGCCCGTGCGGTCCTGCGCGAGCAGCGGGTCCCAGGAGCGGTCCCAGACCAGCTTGATGACGTTCCATCCGGCGCCGCGGAACTGCGATTCCAGCTCCTGGATGATCTTGCCGTTGCCGCGTACCGGGCCGTCGAGCCGCTGCAGGTTGCAGTTGACCACGAAGGTGAGGTTGTCCAGGCCCTCACGGGCGGCGATGGAGAGCTGGCCGAGCGACTCGGGCTCGTCCATCTCGCCGTCGCCCAGATAAGCCCAGACATGGGACCTGGAGGTGTCGGCGATGCCGCGCGCCTCCATGTAGCGGTTCATCCGGGCCTGGTAGATCGCGCCGAGCGGACCGAGGCCCATCGAGACGGTCGGGAACTCCCAGAAGTCCGGCATCAGCCGCGGGTGCGGGTAGCTGGAAAGGCCGTTGGGCGCCTTCGACTTCTCCTGGCGGAAGGCGTCGAGCTGCGCCTCGCTCAGCCGGTCGAGCAGGAAGGCGCGGGCGTAGATGCCCGGGGACGCGTGCCCCTGGAAGAAGATCTGGTCACCGCCCAGACCGTCGTCCTTGCCCCGGAAGAAGTGGTTGAAGCCCACGTCGTACAGCGAGGCAGAGGAGGCGAAGGTGGCGATGTGGCCGCCGACACCGATTCCCGGGCGCTGGGCGCGCGAGACCATCACGGCCGCGTTCCAGCGGGTCGCGTTGAGGACCTTGCGCTCGATCTCCTCGTCGCCGGGGAAGAACGGCTCGTCCTTCGTGGCGATCGTGTTCACGTAGTCCGTACTGCGCATCTCCGGCACGGCGACGCGCTTCTCGCGCGCACGCTCGATGAGCCGGAGCATCAGATAACGGGCCCGCTCACGGCCTCGCTCGTCGACCGCGGCGTCGAGCGAGTCGATCCATTCCTGGGTCTCTTCGGGATCGAAGTCCGGGACCTGGCTCGGCAGGCCGCCAATGATGATCGGGTTGCGATCGGATCCGGAAGCCACGCTGTTCCTTCGCTGTTCGGTGGTGCTCTACGGGGCCTGATCGAGGGAGAACATGCCCCCGGGATGTATGCAAGTGCGCCATCACCATCGTGTACCGCGAGGGCGCAAACGTCATCTCTACCGAGGGGTAACCGCCGTGTTGTGAGACATCGTGTCCGGTGCGCGGGGATGGGTCGGGCCAAACCGCAACCATACGCCCAACCCGTCCAAGCGTTCCCAAAGGATGTTCGACTCCGAATGGCGGACCGAAACGGCATAAGCTGTGGAAGGACGTAAAGGGTGTGGGCGGTAGCGCCGGGCCCCCGGAGGGGATCTGCCGACAGTGCGGCGACGTGGCAGGGAACGTCACCGTTTAGGCGGTCTCGCACGCTGGGTACTTGCGCGATCCGCCGCTCCCGTGTGGACTACGGCCAACGCCCCGCGCACGCGCGTGGCTGAAGCATTTTCCGAAACATGATCAGGAGGCAACCCGTGAGCGCGACCGCGGACCACGCGGAGGAGCGGACCAACCCGGCAGCACGCCTGGGGTTCGAGCCCGGACAGGTGGTCCAGGAGATCGGCTACGACGACGACGTCGAGCAGGAGCTCCGTGAGGGCATTGAGGCCACAATCGGCCAGGATCTCGTCGATGAGGACTACGACGACGTCGCAGACGTCGTCCTGCTGTGGTTCCGCGACGAGGACGGCGACCTTACGGACGCGCTGGTGGATGCCATTGGTCTGATCGAGGACGGCGGTGCGGTCTGGCTGATGACGCCGAAGACCGGCCGTGATGGGTACGTCGAACCGAGCGACATCAACGAGGCCGCACAGACGGCCGGTCTCTCCCAGACCAAGAGCATCAACGCCGGCAAGGACTGGACGGGCAGCCGCCTGGTCACGCCGAAGGCGGCCAAGGCCAAGCGCTGAACCACGCTCGCCACGCATTCGCCCTGAAGGCCCCCGACGGCATCGAGCCGGCGGGGGCCTTCGTACAGCCGGCTACAGCCACCCGAGGCCACCGGACGGCCGGTCGGGAGGCGCGGACGGCCGGGGAGTGAGGGGAGTGCCGGGTCGTCCCCGTGCGGGCGCTGCGTGGCCCGCCGCGGGCTCTGCGTAGGGTGGGAGCCACCCGGACGGCCCAGCCCGGTGAACGTAGCGAAGGGACGCTTTTCATGGCGATCGAGGTCGGCACCAAGGCCCCGGATTTCGAGCTGAAGGACAACCACGGCCGGACCGTGCGGCTCTCCGACTTCCGCGGCGAGAAGAACGTCGTGCTGCTGTTCTACCCGTTCGCCTTCACTGGCGTCTGCACGGGTGAGCTCTGCGCGCTCCGCGACGAGCTGCCGAAGTTCGAGAACGACGACACGCAGCTGCTCGCCGTCTCCAACGACTCCATCCACACCCTGCGCGTCTTCGCCGAGCAGGAGGGGCTGGAGTACCCGCTGGTCTCGGACTTCTGGCCGCACGGCGAGACCTCGCGGGCCTACGGCGTCTTCGACGAGGAGAAGGGCTGCGCGGTGCGCGGCACCTTCATCATCGACAAGGAGGGCGTGGTGCGCTGGACCGTCGTCAACGGTCTGCCCGACGCACGCGACCTCAACGAGTACATCAAGGCGCTCGACGCTCTCTGATCCGGCACCGGTGGATCTGTGGCCGACCCGATGAAAAGCCTGCTTCGCCGGGAACCGGTCACTAGGATCCAGTCGTTGATCGGATGCCAACGCAACGTGGAGGCGCCGGCGTCTGCCGGCCCCCAAGAAACCAATGGGAGGACTCGTGGGAGTCAGCCTCAGCAAGGGCGGCAACGTCTCGCTGACCAAGGCCGCGCCCAACCTGACCGCGGTCGTCGTCGGTCTCGGCTGGGACGCTCGCACCACCACCGGTGGTGACTTCGACCTCGACGCCAGCGCCCTGCTGACGAATGCCGAGGGCAAGGTCGGCAGCGACGGAAACTTCGTCTTCTTCAACAACCTCAAGAGCCCCGACGGCTCCGTGGAGCACACCGGTGACAACCTCACCGGTGAGGGCGAGGGCGACGACGAGGTCATCAAGGTGAACCTGGCCGGCGTCCCGGCCGATGTCGACAAGATCGTCTTCCCGGTCTCGATCTACGAGGCCGAGACCCGGCAGCAGAGCTTCGGCCAGGTGCGCAACGCCTACATCCGCGTGGTCAACCAGGCCGACAACAGCGAGCTGGCCCGCTACGACCTGAGCGAGGACGCCTCGACGGAGACCGCCATGGTCTTCGGCGAGCTGTACCGCAACGGGGCGGAGTGGAAGTTCCGTGCCATCGGTCAGGGGTACGCCTCGGGGCTGCGCGGCATCGCGCAGGACTTCGGCGTCAACGTCTGAGAAAGCGCGACCGGGCCGGGCCGCCGAGGCACGGCCCAGGTCACGCCAGCAAGTACCCCGTCCGGCGCCGCACCCTTGTGTGCGGCGCCGGACGCGCTCAACAGACGGCTCGGGGGCTGACGGCCCGACGGGCCCGGCAGACGGTTCATCGACTCGGGGAGGACACACACCATGGGCGTCACGCTCGCCAAGGGAGGCAATGTCTCCCTCTCCAAGGCCGCACCCAACCTCACCCAGGTGCTGGTCGGTCTCGGCTGGGACGCACGGTCCACCACCGGCGCCGACTTCGACCTCGACGCCAGCGCGCTGCTGTGCCAGTCGGGCCGGGTGCTCGGCGACGAATGGTTCGTGTTCTACAACAACCTCACGAGCCCCGACGGCTCCGTGGAGCACACCGGCGACAACCTCACGGGCGAGGGCGAGGGCGACGACGAATCGGTCATCGTCCATCTCACCCAGGTGCCGGCGCACTGCGACAAGATCATTTTCCCGGTCTCGATCCATGAGGCCGACAACAGGGGACAGACCTTCGGCCAGGTCAGCAATGCGTTCATCCGCGTGGTGAACCAGGCGGACGGCCAGGAACTCGCGCGTTATGACCTCAGCGAAGACGCATCGACGGAAACCGCGATGATCTTCGGCGAGCTCTATCGGTACAACGGCGAGTGGAAGTTCCGTGCAGTGGGACAGGGGTACGCGTCCGGTCTGCGCGGCATCGCTCTAGACTTCGGGGTCAACGTTTCGTAAAACCGCGCACGGCGCGGGGGAGCCCCGTACACCTCGGGGGAGACCCGTTACATACACGATGGGGTAGCCAGTGCTTCTGAAAACCTTCGGCTGGTCGTTCGCGGTTACCGCGCTCGGCCTTGTCGCAGCTGTGATCTACGGAGGGTGGGAAGCCTTCGGGGTCGTCGCGATTCTTTCCGTCCTGGAGATTTCGCTGTCCTTCGACAATGCGGTGGTCAACGCCGGAATCCTGAAGAAGATGAATGCCTTCTGGCAGAAGATCTTCCTCACAATCGGCGTGCTCATCGCGGTCTTCGGTATGCGGCTGGTGTTCCCCGTCGTGATCGTGGCCATCACCGCCAAGATGGGTCCGATCGAGGCGGTCGACCTTTCCTTCAACCAGCCCGAGCGCTACCAGGAACTCGTCACCGACGCCCACCCGGCGATCGCCGCCTTCGGTGGCATGTTCCTGCTGATGATCTTCCTCGACTTCATTTTCGAGGACCGTGACATCCAGTGGCTGCGCTGGATCGAGCGCCCGCTCGCCAAGCTCGGCAAGGTCGACATGCTGTCGGTCTGCATCGCGCTGATCGTGCTGCTGATCTCGGCCATGACCTTCGCGACCAGCGCGCACCAGCACGGCGGCGGTCACGCGGACAAGGCGGAGACGGTCCTGCTCGCCGGTGTCGCCGGTCTGATCACGTACCTCATCGTCGGCGGCCTCTCCGGCTTCTTCGAGAACAAGCTGGAGGAGGAGGAAGAGCGCGAGCACGAGGAGGAGGAAGAGGCCAAGCGGACCGGCAAGAAGATCTCCGCCGTCGCGCTCTCCGGCAAGGCCGCGTTCTTCATGTTCCTCTACCTGGAAGTGCTCGACGCGTCCTTCTCGTTCGACGGCGTCATCGGCGCCTTCGCCGTCACCAACGAGATCGTGCTGATGGCCCTCGGCCTCGGTATCGGCGCCATGTACGTCCGTTCGCTCACGGTCTACCTGGTCCGCCAGGGCACGCTCGACGACTACGTCTACCTGGAGCACGGCGCCCACTACGCGATCGGTGCGCTGGCCGTGCTCCTGCTCGTCACCATCCAGTACCAGATCAACGAGCTCATCACCGGCCTGACCGGCGTCGTGCTGATCGCCTGGTCGTTCTGGTCCTCGGTCCGGCGCAACAAGGCGCTGGAGGCCGAAGCCGGCGACAACGACGCGGGTTCCAAGGCGGAAGTCCCGTCCGGGGTGTGACCCGGTAGGGATTGAGGAACGCTCTCAGCGGGGCGGTCCGTGAGGCAACGGTTCTCCGGAGAAATCCGGACCCGGCCCCGCGGCCGCCCCGCAGTGATGTGGGCGCCCCCGGCGAGGCGGGGGGCGGTCACGGGGCCGGGGCACTTTTCTACCGATACGTGTGGGGGTTGGGGATGGCGTTCTGGGACAGCCTGTGGCCGGGGCGGGAGGCACAGTTCGAGTCGGGCAACGCGGCGACCAACTCCATCGTGCTCTCCCGGCGGCACGCCACGGTCTCGCTCACCAAGCAGGGTGCGCTGACCGGCAATCTGCGGGTCAACCTCTCGTGGCGGATGCGTACGTCCGACATCGAGGGCAGATCACGGCAGAGCGGCCGGCTGCTGCGGCCCCTGAAGCTCTTCCAGCCCGATGTGGTCCAGGCACACACCCAGGGCGTGGTCAACGTCGACCTGGACCTGGGCTGCATGTACGAGCTGAAGGACGGCACCAAGGGCGTGGTCCAGCCGCTGGGCAACCTCATGGGCGACCTGAACGCGCCGCCGTACATCCGGCTCAGCGGGGACGACCGCTTCGGGGCGCCGTCTGGTGAGACCGTCTACGTCAATCTCGACCAGCGCGACCAGATCAAACGGCTGCTGTTCTTCGTCTACATCTACGACCGGACACCGGCCTTCGACCGTACGCACGCCAAGGTGACGCTCTACCCGGGCAACGGCCCGCGGATCGAGATCGAACTCGACGAGCGGGCCCCGCAGGCCCGTTCCTGTGCCGTGTTCACGGTGGACAACGCCAAGGACGAGCTGATCGTTCGGCGCGAGGTGAAGTTCGTCTACGGATTCCAGTCGGAGCTGGACCGGATGTACGGCTTCGGCATGCAGTGGGGGCGCGGCTACAAGTCCCGGACCTGAGGGACGCCCCGGAGCCCGTACGGGCCGGGCTCCGGGGCGTCGTTCAGGACCGTACGGACTCAGGACCGTACGAACTGTGGCCCCTGCGGCGGCAGCACGAAGTTCGGGTCCGGGGCGGGCGCCGCCGCGGCGGCGGGCTGCGGATAGCCGTAGGCCGGCCGAGAGGCGGCGGCGGGCTGCGGGTACCCGTACGCGGGCCGGGCAGCGGACTGGGCCGCCGCGGGCTGCGGATAGCCGTACGCGGGCTGCCGGTGCTGGACCGTGGCCTGAGCGTCGGGGCCGGGTGCCGCTGCCGGAGGGAAGTCGGGCGCGGGCGGGAACCCGGGCGCCGGTCCGGGCGAGGGAGCCGCCGCGGGCGACGTGGCCGGCTCGGGCTCGGCCGCGGACTCGTCGACCGAGATACCGAAGGCGGTCGCCAGACCGACCAGCCCGGTCGGATAGCCCTGCCCCACGGCTCGGAATTTCCAGCCATCGCCGCGCCGGTAGAGCTCGCCGCAGATGATCGCCGTCTCCTCGCCGGTCTCCGGCCGCACATCGAAGACCGCGAGCGGCTCCCCGCCGGCCGACGCCGAGTCGTACAGCAGGATGCGCAGATCGAGCACCTGAGCGAATGCCGCGCCGTCGGAGGACGCGGCGACGACCACCTGCTCGACCGAGGCGTCCAGCCCGCCCAGATCGGCCTCGATGGTGTCCGTGAGCCCCTCGGGGACGCTGCGCTTCGGCAGCCGTCGTACCAGGCCGGAGGGGTGGCGGGGCTGGTTGTAGAAGACGAAGTCCTCGTCCGAGCGCACGCGGCCACCGGCTCCGAGCAGCAGCGCCGAGGCGTCCACGTCCGGAACTCCGGCGCCCGGGGTCCAGCGCAGCACGGCCCGTACGGCCATGGCGTCCAGAGGGACGTTCGAGCCTTTCACCATCGCGTGCGTCATGCCCGTCATCCTGCCTGCTGGCTGCCCGCGCGGACAACGCGGGGGTCGTACCGGGTGTCCCGGCGACAGGCCGGAAGGTCGCCGTCCGTGGCGCTCCGACCCATCGGGAAATGGACGAGTTACCCGGAATTCATGCACGTGGGGAACTCTTGACACCCGTCCATACGTACTATTACCGGCCATGCGTTGTCCGGCCGGTCAGCCAGTTCGGGGGAGTTACATGCGTCATTTCGGGCATATTGCGCCCGCTGCGAGGGAGGGCCTGTTCTTCCAGGAGCCGTGCGAGTTCGGTCCGGACTCCTCGGCGGATGTGCTTTCGGCTGCCCTGGGAGCGACCCTGTACAGCCCCGCCACCCGGCCGAGACTTGCTGACGACGTCATCAAGCAGGCCGGGCGCGGCGTTGTCTCGATGGTGCTGTGCCTGGAGGATTCGATCGAGGACTCCGAGGTCGCCGACGCCGAGGAGAACCTGGTCAGGCAGTTCGCCGACCTCGATGCGCGCGGCACCGAGTTGCCGCTGCTCTTCATCCGAGTCCGGGAGCCGGGCCAGATAGTCGACCTGGTGCACCGGCTCGGCGACACCGTCCGGATGTTGTCTGGTTTTGTACTTCCGAAGTTCACCGAAGAGCGCGGCGTGCCCTTCATGGAGGCGCTCACCCAGGCCGAAAAGGCATGCGGGCGACGCCTGTTCGCGATGCCCGTTCTCGAATCACCGGAGCTGCTGCACCTGGAGACCCGTGGCGAAACGCTCCAGGGGATAGCCCGCACCGTCGACAAGTACCGCGAGCGGGTCCTCGCGCTGCGGCTCGGCGTCACCGACTTCTGCTCGGCGTACGGACTGCGCAGAGCACCCGACATGACGGCGTACGACGTGCAGATCGTCGGCGCCGTGATCGCCGACGTGGTCAATGTGCTGGGCCGCGCGGACGGCACCGGCTTCACGATCACCGGGCCGGTGTGGGAGTACTTCCGGCTCCAGGAGCGCATGTTCAAGCCCCAGCTCCGCCGCAGCCCCTTCCTGGAGGGCCGGGCCGAGGAACTGCGCACGGCACTGATCGAGCACGACCTGGACGGCCTGCTGCGCGAGATCGAGCTCGACCGGGCCAACGGCCTGCTCGGCAAGACCTGCATCCATCCGTCGCACGTCGCGCCCGTGCACGCGCTGTCCGTGGTCAGCCACGAGGAGTTCAGCGACGCGCAGGACATCCTGCGGCCGGAGCGCGACGGCGGTGGCGTCATGCGCTCCGCGTACACGAACAAGATGAATGAAGTGAAGCCGCACCGCGCCTGGGCCGAGCGGACCCTGCTGCGGGCCGAGGTCTTCGGCGTGGCGAGGCAGGACGTCGGCTTCGTGGAACTGCTGGCCGCGGGCCTCGCGGAATGAGCGAGCACAGCGAGCACTCGGCAAGGACAGAGAAAGAGACGGCGAACGTGGTGTGGTCGGGCAGCTGGGTATCGGAGCGACTGGGCATCGAGCTCATCGGTGACGGGAAGCCCGACGGCGACAGTGAGCTGAAGGACCTGCTCGGCCTCGCCCTGCGCCGCAACCCCAAGCGGGCCCATCTCCTCGTGTCCAATGTGCTCGGCAAGCATGTGCCGCAGAAGCCCTCCGTGGTGTACGGCGCCGGATTCGAGCTCGGCCGACGGGTGCGCGACCTCCTCGGTGACACCGAGGCGCGCCGGGCCGTTGTGCTCGGTTACGCGGAGACGGCCACCGGCCTCGGCCACGCGGTCGCCGACGGGCTGGGCGTCGCGCCGTACCTGCACTCGACACGTCGCCCCGTCGAGGGCGTGGCGCGGGCGGGCGGCTTCGAGGAGTCCCACTCGCACGCCACCTCGCATCTGCTGCTCCCGGAGGACCCGAGTCTGCTGGCGGGCGATCGCGACCCGGCGGACGCCGGGCGGGGCGACGGCGCGGCACCCCCACCGGCCACCGCTTCCGACGCGCCGCTGGTGCTGGTCGACGACGAATTCTCCACGGGCAACACCGTGCTCAACACCATCCGCGCACTGCACGAGCGGTACCCCCGGAGCCGTTACGTCATAGTCGCCCTGATGGACATGAGGTCGCCGGCCGATCGGGGAAGGCTGGCCGGGTTCGCCGCGGAGATCGGCGCCCGCGTCGACCTGGTGGCGCGCGGCTCGGGCACGGTCACCCTCCCGGACGGCGTCCTGGAGAAGGGCCAGGCACTGGTCGCCGCGCACGACGCGGAGCCGGCCGCCGCCACCGCGCGCGAGCCGGCCGCCGCCCCCGGCCGCCGGCCCTGCACCCGGGTGGATCTCCGCTGGCCCGCCGGTGTGCCCGACGGCGGACGGCACGGCTTCACCCCCGCCCACCGGGCAGTCCTGGAACCCGCCCTCCCCGCCATGGCCGCCCGCATCGCCGGAGCGCTGGGCGACGCCCGCCGCGTACTGGTCCTCGGCTTCGAGGAGCTGATGTACGCCCCCCTGCGTCTGGGCACGGCCCTGGAGGACCACACCGACGCCGAGGTGCGCTACTCCACCACCACGCGTTCCCCGGTCCTCGCCGTGGACGACCCGGGCTACGCGATACGGACCCGGCTGGTCTTCCCGGCCCACGACAACCCGGCCGACGGGCCCGGTGACCGGTACGCGTACAACGTCGCGGGCGCCGGTTTCGACGCCGTGGTGCTCGCCGTCGACTCCACCGCCGACACCCCCGAACTCCACGCCCCCGACGGCCTGTTGGCGCAGCTCGCCGCACACACCGAGCATGTCCTGCTCGCGGTCGTCCCCTCGTACATCCCCTCGTACGCCCTGTCGGGCCCCGACACGTACGTCGCCGAACGGCAGGAACCCCCCATGCTGCCCGAGCCCCTCCGCGGCCCCGCCTTCTCCTCCTACGCGCCGGACGAGGTCGGCTGGCTGCTCCAGGACCTCTCGGGCACCGAGCTGGAGGCACCCACCGAGGAGCGCGAGGAGGCGATACAGAGCGGTGGCGCGCACTATGCCGAGTCGCTGCCCGTCGAGTACCAGCCGTCCGCCCAGTACCAGGACCTGTTCAAGGCGGCGCTGGAGCTGTCGGCCGCCCGCGTCGCCCGCGCCGTCGGCACCGTCACCGAGACGGTCCTCGCCGAGCGCACCCCCCGCCCGGTCCTGGTCTCGCTCGCCAGGGCCGGCACGCCCGTCGGCGTACTGATGCGCCGCTGGGCCCGGCACCGGCACGGAATCGATCTGCCGCACTACGCCGTCTCCATCGTGCGGGGCCGCGGCATCGACGCCAACGCCCTGCGCTGGCTGGCCGCCCACCACGACCCGGCGGATGTCGTCTTCGTCGACGGCTGGACCGGCAAGGGCGCGATCACCCGTGAACTGTCGGCGGCGCTCGCCGGGTTCGAGGGCTTCGACCCCGAGATCGCGGTGCTGGCCGACCCCGGCGGCTGCGTCCGCACCTACGGCACCCGCGAGGACTTCCTCATCCCGTCCGCCTGCCTCAACTCCACCGTTTCCGGGCTGATCTCGCGGACCGTCCTCCGTTCCGACCTGGTGGGACCCGAGGACTTCCACGGCGCGAAGTTCTACCGCGAGCTCGCGGACACCGATGTGTCCGGCCACTTCCTCGACACCGTCGCCGCGCACTTCGACGAGGTCGTCGACGCCGTGGACGCCGAGGTCAAGGAACTGCTCGCGACCGATCGCGCACCCACCTGGGAGGGCTGGGCAGCGGTGGAGCGGATCAGCGAGGAGTACGGCATCCACGATGTGAACCTCGTCAAGCCGGGCGTCGGCGAGACGACCCGGGTACTGCTGCGTCGCGTCCCGTGGAAGATCCTCGCCAAGCGCGGCGCGGGCGCGGACCTCGAACACATCCGTCTGCTGGCCGAGCAGCGCGGCGTACCGGTGGAGGAGGTCGACGGACTCCCGTACACCTGCGTCGGTTTGATCCACCCGAAGTACACCAGGGGCGCGACGGGCGCGGACGGCAGGGCGGTGGAGTCGAAGTGACCACCCCGACGACCCCGGCCACATCTGCTTCCGGTCCGGCCGCCGCCACCGTGACGCTCGTCGCCAGCGACCTCGACCGCACCCTGATCTACTCCGCGGCGGCGCTCCAGCTCGCCATGCCGGACGCCGAGGCCCCCCGGCTGCTCTGCGTGGAGGTCTACGACCACAAGCCGCTCTCCTACCTGACGGAGACGGCCGCGGCGCTGCTCGACGAACTGGCCCGCACCACGGTCTTCGTCCCGACGACCACCCGCACCCGCGAGCAGTACGGCCGCATCCATCTGCCCGGCCCCGCACCGCGGTTCGCGATCTGCGCCAACGGCGGACACCTCCTCGTCGACGGCGAGTCCGACCCCGACTGGCAGCGGCAGGTGGCCCGCAGGCTCGCCGACGAGTGCGCCTCCCTCGCCGAAGTCCGCGCCCATCTCCTGGCCGCGGCCGACCCCGCGTGGCTGCTCAAGGAACGGGTCGCCGAGGACCTCTTCGCCTACCTCGTCGTGGAACGCCCGCTGCTGCCGGAGGGCTGGGTCAAGGAACTGGAGGAGTGGGCACAGGCACGCAACTGGACGGTCTCCCTCCAGGGCCGCAAGATCTACGCAGTCCCGGGCCCGCTCACCAAGAGCGCCGCCATGGCGGAGGTGGTCCGGCGCACCGGTGCCACGCGCACCCTCGCCGCCGGTGACAGCCTCCTCGACGCGGATCTGCTCCTCGCCGCCGACCGCGCCTGGCGCCCGGCCCACGGCGAACTGGCCGATACCGGCTGGAGCGCCCCGCACGCCGGGGCGACGGCCGAGCGCGGTGTGGCGGCGGGCGAGGAGATCCTCCGGTGCTTCCTCCGGGCCGCGGGCGAGGGAAGATCGTCCTGACGCCGGCCGCAGGCGTACCGGCCGATCCACGGACGAGGAGCAGCGCATGACCAAGGGCAACGAAACCAAGATCACGGACGAGCTGTACGCGTACATGCTGGCGCACAATCCACCGCTCGACGCGGTGCAGCGCGAGCTGGTCGAGACCACGTACGCACGCCTGCCCGAGCACGCGGGCATGCAGTCGGCCGAGGAGCAGGGCCCGCTGCTCGCCTTCCTCGTCCGGCTCACCGGGGCCCGGCACATCGTGGAGGTCGGGACGTTCACCGGATTCTCCGCCCTGTCGATGGCGCAGGCGCTGCCCGCCGACGGGCGGCTGATCGCCTGCGACGTCTCGGAGGAGTGGACCGCCTACGGCCGACAGGCCTGGGAGAAGGCGGGCGTCGCGGACCGGATCGAGCTCCGTATCGCCCCCGCGCTCGACACACTGCGGGCGATGCCGGCCGAGCCGCACATCGATCTCGCCTATCTGGACGCGGACAAGGGCAACTACATCCCGTACTGGGAGGAGCTGGTGCCCCGGATGCGGCAGGGCGGCCTGATCGTCACGGACAACGTGCTCTTCCACGGCGGGGTGACCGACCCGCAGGCGACCGGCGGAGCGGCGGCGATCAAGGAGTTCAACGAGCACGTGACCGCCGATCCGCGGATGGACAGCGTGCTGCTGACCGTGTCGGACGGCCTGACGCTCTCCCGCAAGCGGTAACGGCCCCGGACAGCCCGGGGCCACCCGCGCTCAGCCGCAGCAGCCCCCACCGCAGCAGCCGCCCCCGCCGCCACCGGCCGACGGGGCGGCAGGGGCGGACTTGCCGGACGACCCGCCGACGGCCACGGTGGAGAGCAGCTTCACGGTGTCGGTGTGCCCGGCGGGGCAGGCGGCCGGGTCGGAGGACTGAGCCATCGGGCGGCTGAGTTCAAACGTGTCTCCGCAGGAGCGGCAGCGGAATTCGTAACGAGGCATGGCCTCAGATTAGAGCCTTCCGCCGGGATCACGCCGGGCTCGCGGGGCATTGGGACCCTGCCGGGCCCGGAGGGTCGTCGGGATCCTGCCGGCCCGCGGGGCATTGGGATCCTGCCGGGCTCTGCGGCGGGTTCAGGGGTTACGCCGGACGACCGGCATGGGTGGCGTGGTCGCCCTCCGGTTCAGCCGCATTTCCCGCTCGGCCTCCTCGGGGTGCCGGGCCCGCCAGTACGGGTTGTCGTGCGGAAGGCCACCGCTGACCCGTCCGTACATCCCGAAGACCATCAGCATCAGGCCGACCACAAAGCTGAACAGCACGTTCTGGATGTGGAAGGCGAGGAAGTTGTAGTCGGTCTCCAGCAGCGCGAGATTGACGAAGCCGCTGAGGATGAAGGCGATGCCCAGAATCATGTTGAGCGTCGAGGCGAAGTTGCCGCCGATCACCATCCCGATGAACAGGAGCAGGCCGACGCAGATGGACAGGACGCTCAGGGCGCCGTTGGTGTTGAGGCCCGCGACGGTGGCTCCGCCGGTGTTGAAGAAGCCGATCTTGTTGATCAGCCCCAGGACACCGAAGGCGAGCAGCACCAGTCCCATCAGCCCTGCCCCGACCCGGTAGACGCTGTTGAGCCGGTGGTCGACCGGCAGATGCTTGTCGAGCTGCGTGACCTTGCGGCGGCGGGGGGTACGCCGTCCCGTGGTGTGCAGTACATGGGGGGCCATGTCGGTCTCCTTCGGGCGTACTACCAGGATCCGCCCACGCCCACGCCACCGCACATCAACGCCCACGGGCCCGTACGCCGGTACGCCGACAGGGCTAACCGCCCGCCCCGCGCTCCTCACGGATCTCCGAGACCACCCGCGCGGCCGTCCGCCGCACCGCTTCGGTCTCGGTCAGGAAATGCCAGTAGTCGGGATGACGCCCATCGAGTCCGACGACGGCACGATCCAGCCGGGCCACGGCATCGTCCAGCGGACGGGCATGGCGCGGATCGGGCGTGCTGCGACCGTCCATGGCCAGGCGCTGGGCGTCCCGGACCGCGAACCGGGTCCGCTGGATCTCCTGCTGCGGGTCCTTGGCCACATCGTCCAGCCGGTGCAGCCGGTCACCGGCCGCGGACACCGCCTCGTCCGTGGCGTTCAGCAGGGCGCGGACCGTGCTCAGCCGGGACGTCGCATCGGCCCACCGCTGCTCGTCCCGCGCCTGGGCGGCTTCCTTCAGCTTCTCCTCGGCCTGCCGCACATTGACGGCCGCCTGCTCGGGCACGGGCTGGAGATCCTGCCAGCACGCCGCCGAGAAACGCCGCCGCAACTCGCTCAGCACCGGCTCCACCGAGCCCGCCCTGGTGGTCAACGCCTGGGCGCGGGTACGCAACGACACCAGCCGGTGGTCGATCTCGGCGGCGCGCTCCGGCAACTGGGCCGCCTCGGCCCGCACCGCCTCGGCATCGCGCAGCACCCGATCGGCGCGCTGCAAGGTCTCCGGAACGCCGTGCCGGCCGGCGCCCTGGTTGAGTTTGGTCAGCTCGGGAGCGAGGGCCGCCAGCCGGGCGGCGAGCTCATCCGCCCGCAGTCCGGACGCGCGCACCGTGTCGAGAGCGTTGCTCGCACCGAGCAACGCCTGCCGGGCCCGCTCCACGGCGGGCGCGAGCCGCGCGAGCTGCGTCTCCGCGCTGCCCAGCAGCGGACCGAGCCCCTGCGCGAACCGGTCCAGCTCACCGTTGACCCGTACCAGCTCGTCCTTGGCCGTGGTCAGCTCGTTCCGTGCGCGGGCGGCGACCCCCGGTTCCAGATCGTCCCGGTCCAGGTCGTGCGCATCGACCGCGGTGATGTACGTATGACTGGCCTCGTCGATCCGCCGCCCCAGGGCCGCGAAGTCGTCCACGGCCCTGCGCGCGGCGGGTGAGCTGTCCACCGCGGTGATCGTCTCGATCGAGATCCGGAGATCACGCTGAGCAGTGTCCAGCTCGTAGAAGGCCGACGCGGCGGCATCCTTCGCCGCCTGCGCCTCGGCACGCTGACTCTCCCCGCGCCCGCCGAACCAGCGCCTCGTACCGCCACCGGCAAAGGCGGCCGGCAACGCGGCGGCGAGCAGCGGCACCGGCAACAGCATCAGCACGAAGACGTCCCTGACGGCGGAACCCCCACCCGCTCTCGCCCGCGGCTGCGCGTGTGTCGCCGTCACATCCCTCTCCCGTGCCGTTCCGCCCTGCCCGGTACATTCTCCCACCAGGTAAGGACGAACACACGGGCCGGTTAGTTCACACTTCGGACAGTGACTTCGCCGTTGTCGCTCCGGGCCTTCACCACATGACTGCTGCCGTCGCTGCGCGGCGCGTCCACCGAAGTGCTCCCGTTGTGCGCGACGGCGTCCACCGCGTACGTCACGGAGCCGCCCGGCAGATCGATGGTGATCGCCCCGTTGTCGCTCACGGTGTCCACGAGATCGGGCACGGCCGTGAACCCCAGCCGGACGCTGCCGTTGTCGGACCGCGCCGAGACGGACCTGGCCGAGATCCCCTCGGCGACGATGTCACCGTTGTCGCTGTCCAGCTTGAGCGGCCCGGTGGAGTCCCGGACGGTCACCTGCCCGTTGTCGGCGCGGAGCTCAAGCGGAGTACGGAAGCCGGAAGCGACGACCTTCCCGTTGTCCCCCTTGACGACCACCGCCACTCCGCGCGGCACCTTCACCTGATGCTGCGAGGCACAGTCACTGATCAGTGCCTTGCACTTCACCCGGAGCGTGAGCGTGTCGTCCCGCATCCCCCACTGGGGATCGGGCCCGTTCCCGAACGCCACCCATCCATCGACCCGACGGGTCACCTCGACCTTCTGCACATCGGCCGGTACGAGCTCCAGCGAGGACTGCCCGGAACTGATGGTCAGCGTCTTCCCGCTCAGTGCGAACGACTTGTGCTCGGGAGGCGCGTCGCTGACGTCCGTACTGCCACAACCGGAAAGAACAAGGGCCATGAGCACGGCGCCACCGGACGCGACGAGAGTGCGGGTGCGGACTGCCACGGTGATCTTTCCCCCAGGTCGTACGACGGATGCTCCGACGGTGCGGGCTTCACCGTATGTATCCGCCCGCCCCGACAGAATCCGGGCGGCTACCGTATGCGGGGTGGGGATAACCCCCGCACGACTGCTGCCGCCCGGGGATCGTTTGTGACCACGGGCCGTAGTCCATGTACGCTGTTGCTTCATCCACGGGTGCGTAGCTCAGGGGTAGAGCGCTGCTCTTACAAAGCAGATGTCGGCGGTTCGAAACCGTCCGCGCCCACCAGTACGAAGGCCCCCGACCGATCATGGTCGGGGGCCTTCGACATGCACTTCTGGCATCCACGAGGGCGGTTCCACGCGGTCGGCGCGTCGCTGCCGCTTCAGCATGCGGTCCGGGTGACTCACGGCCTCGCGCTGGGTGTCCTGGACGACGTGGGTCGTCAGCCCGCCGCCTTGGCGATGATGCGCTCCATCTCCTCCGGGCCGAAGGCCCGCAGAGTCGTGGAACGGACGTTGCCCACCCCACCGAGCTGCAGGAGCGCTGCCGTGGCAGTTTCGTCGTCGGGCGCCTCGACGATGGCCACGAGGTCGTACGGACCGACGGTCCAGTAGATGCTCAGGAGCTTCGCCCCGAGCTTCTGTACCGCTGACCCGAAGGCCTCGGCGCGCTTTGCGGTGTCCTTGTAGTTCCGGACCCCTTGATCGGTCCAGCTCAGCAAGGTGACGTACGTCGTCATGTTCTTTCACCTTCACGAGGAGACACATTGTGAGGCCAAGCCTGGACATATGGGCTGGAACCTGCACGAGATGCGCACCCGTACGAGCAATACGAGCGACCACAGGCATCGAGGGGCAGGCTGACATCCACGCCTGACATCAACGACAGCGACACCAATGGTCGCCGCGGTTCTCTGCGGAGCAGATGCAGTCGTACAGCCGTAGCGATCCAGGGCCGCCGTTGTCGCGGATCGAACTCACAACGTCCACGCCCACCAGTACGAAGGCCCCCCAACCGATCACGGTTGGGGGTCTTCGACATCTGCGGGAGCGGTCAGCCATGGGCGTGGTCACACACGGCCGGGACGCCGCTTGAGCATGCGGTCCGGGTTGCTCACGCGGGCTCACCGTGACGTCGGTCAATCGCCGCGGGGAGCAGCCGCCGGAGGAGTCAGCCTTCGAACCAGACGACCAGGCGGACGCCCTCGTCGCCGTGCACCTTCGACAGCGTGCGCATGATCGACCAGACGGCACCCCAGTCGCTCTCCGGTACGGCGTGGCTCCGGCGGAGGCGGCCGATGCGGAAGAGGCGGTCGCCGTCCGGCCACTCGGTGCCCTCGGGGTAGGTGCTGCCTGCGCGGTGCAGGGCGTGGGGGTCGGTGAGGCCGGAGAGTTCGGCGAAGCGGGCGAGGCTGGAGTTGCGGCCGTACATCTCCCAGGTGCCGTCAGGGCTCCGGCGGTACTCGTGAACGCAGTCGTCCACCTCGTTCGCGACCTCGTCCCGGTCCGCGGCCGCCAGCTCCGCCCAGGTGATCCAGGACGCACCGAACGCGTCCGGGCTCCATGGCTCGATGTCGGTGAAGGCATCCCGTGACAGGTCGGGAGGGAAGCCGCGGTGATCGGCGAGTGGGCGGAAGGAGTTGGTGTCGCGGACACCGAACAGGGACCCGAAGGCGAGGTAGGAGCGCCCGTTGTAGAGATGCGCGAGGTCGATGGCCCTCTCCCAGCGGCGGTCGTCCTCGTCCAGCCAGCGATCCCAGCGGCATTCGATGAAGCCGTGCATGTCTGTCCCCATGCCCGGAATTGTTCTGCGCCGGGGTGCGGCGGGCGATGAGATTTCTGGCTTGCTCCGCGATGTGGCTGCTGCGGCAGCTGTCATCATCACCGGATGACGGGTGAGCAGCTACCGGCAGGGTGGACTCTGGAGGAGATCCGTAGCGTTTCCGGAGACCGGGAGGCGACGGCGCTCGACAGCGATCGCAGTGTGACGTGGCTGGGGTGGCCGGCGGAGGACGAACGGCTCTGCCCGGAAATCGTCCTGGGGTTTCATGGACTGTGCTTGGTGAAGCCCGTCGGCGATGACGACTGGTACATGGGAAGTCTGAACGACGACGGCAGTGTCGACTGTTGGAAGCGCCTACGGTGATTTCTACGAGGCGCTTCGCGGTCTGTAGTGGCGGAGGCAGCTGGTGCGACGTCAGTTGTCTTCTGGTGCCCTGGGAGGCGTGTGTGCGTGTGCGCTCCCCAGGGCACCACGGCACAGGGGTCCGGGCTGCCCGTTGGGATGGGTTCAGGCGTTGGGGCGCTTGCCGTGGTTGGCGTTCTTCTTCTTGCGGGCGCGGCGCTTGTTTCCTCGCTTGGCCATGACGTGCCTCCCTCACCTGGGGTTTTCGGGCCTCCGTCAGTTTAGGTTCGGTCCGTCCCGGTCGCATCAGCGGTATTGCCGAGGGCCTCGATGAGCCAGGTGAAGGCCGGTGTCGGGTTGTCCGGGGGTGGCCAGGAGTTGATTACGGCGAGCAGGTGGAGGTAGCGCCCGCGGCGGGGGTCGTTCGCCGTTTCCAGGAAGGTCGGCAGGTGGTGGTCGGTGGTGCGGGCGTACTCGGTTGTGATCGCCCTGACGATGGGGGTGGCCTGGGGTGATGTCGGGGCGATGCCCGCTCGCAGGGCCGGGGTGACGTGCTCGCGGATCATCGCGGCGGGGTCGGGCCGGGTGAGGTCGGTTGTTACGTGTTCGGCCAGGCGCCGGAAGAGGGCGGCGAAGTCCGGGTCCTGGGTCAGTTCGGCCAACTCGATCCAGGCTTCTACCTGTTCGGTGTCGGGGTGCTCGGGCAGCTCCGGGGTCATCGAGCGCATGATTCCGGCGAACCCCGGCGCGGCGTCCGGGCCGCCGAACGCGGCGTCGAGGAAGTCGTCGATCAGGTGTCGGCGTTCGTTCTCGGAGAGCCTGGCCAGTTCGTGCATGGGTTCCAGCTCCTCAGGTGTGGACCCGCGCCTGGCCGCCGCCGTCAGCACCGCGCGCCGCATCCGCAGCGTACGGATCTGCACCGTCAGCGCCTGGGCGTGCGCCGCGGCGACCTCGGGGAGCGAGAGTTCGCGGTCGGCGACCTTCCGGATCGTGGGAAGGTCCAGTCCCAGTTCGCGCAGCGTCCGGACCAGGCGGAGGCGTGCGACGGCGTCGGGGTCGTAAAGGCGGTAGCCGGCCGGGCTGCGGTCGGCAGGGGGCACGATCCCGCGGTCGGAGTAGAACCGGATGGTCTTCACCGACAGCCCGGTCTGCCTGGCCAGATCCCCGATCGGGAGGAGCGCGTCGCCGTTCATGTCCGCAACTCTTGAGCCTCCCCCTGCGGGAGAGTCAAGCCCCGGCCCGCCGTAACGTGTCCTGGTCACGTCAGCACCATCCCAGGGGGGATACATGTCGTACGGCTATCCGCCGCCCCAGCCCGGTCAGGAGCCCCAGCCCGGTCAGCAGCCTCAGCAGCCACCGTCGCCGTATGCGCAGTGGCCGCAGCCCGGTCCCGGGGCGTACGGCTATCCGCAGCCGCCGAGGAAGTCCCGTACCGGGCTGATCGTCACGCTGTCCGTGGTCGGCGGGGTGGCCGTCCTGCTGGCGCTCGGTGTGCTTATCGCCGTGACGAGCGGCGGCGGCCCGTCGTCGACGGCCGAGTCGAAGCCGTCGGCGGTGGAGTCCACGAAGAGCGAAGCACCCGAGCCGGAAGACGCATCCGATGCGCCCACCGAGCTGCCGGCTCTCGAAGGCACGGACGCCGAGGGCGATGTGCGGATCACCCGGTGCGAGGTGGACTCGTTGACCGAGTGGCCGGACGCGGACGTGGAGATCGTGAACCACTCCGATACCCAGGCGTCCTACATCGTGTCCGTGGAGTTCGTGGACGGGGACGGTACGCGCCGGGCCTCGGGGCTGGCGACGGCCACCGATCTGGCGGCGGGGAAGAAGTCGGTCCAGAAAGCCCAGGGGCTGGGGAAGGTCCCGGGCAAGATGACGTGCAAGGTCTCGAAGGTGACGCGGCTTCCTTCGTCGTAGCCGGCGGTCGCTGGAGGTGCGGGGCGGTTTCCCGGATCCGCGCCCCGCCCGCGATCCGGGTGATCCGAGCGGTCCGAGACTTCACCCGTATGGGTGCGTTTGAGTGGTAGCGCGGGACGGCGGCACGCAGGGTCGTTGCTGTCCCGCACTTTCGATCCGGCCAAGGAGTTTCGATGGCTCACACAGCGCCCGCACCCGGTCCGGCCGGTTCCGCCGGCCAGGGGGACATCAACCCCTGGGCAGCCAGCGGAATCATTTTTGCCGGTGTTCTGCTGCTCGTCGACGGTGTGCTCGGAGTGATCAAGGGCATCTCCGGTATCGCCACCGACGATGTCTACGCGCACGTCAGGAACTACACCTTCAAGTTCGATGCGACCTCCTGGGGATGGATCCACCTCGTCCTCGGCATCGTGCTCGGAGTCGTCGGCTGGAGCATCCTCAAGGGTGCCGGCTGGGCGCGTGCCACGGGTGTGGTGATCGCCGCCATCAACCTGATCATCAACTTCGTCTGGCTGCCGTACCAGCCGGTCTGGGCGATCGTCTCCATCGCCATCGACGTGTTCGTGATCTGGGCCCTGTGCACGGAGCGCTCGAAGGCGGTCATCTGAGCGGTCGTCCGAGGGGAAGCGCGGTGTCGGGAGGAGGTGGCAGAGGTGGAACCCGGCGCACAGGTGGAACCCGGCGCTCTCGTCGCTCTTGCCGCTGAGGCGTACGTCTACGGGTACCCGCTGGTCCGTGACCTGTCGGTGGTCGAGAGCTCCATGTACACGGGCTTCGGTCCGCTGCCGCCCACTCCCTTCAACCACTTCGCGCACGCGGGCCGATCGGCACCGCTCGGCCCGCCCCTGTCCGTCGACGACGACACCGTCCGTTCCATGGCCCACCTCGACCTCTCCGGCGGACCGGTGCTGCTGCACCTTCCCGACCCGGACGGCGCGGACGGCGTGTTCCAGTTCGTCGACACCTGGACCAACAACTTCGCGTACGTCGGCCGCCGCGCGGCCGGTACTCGGGCCGGTGACTGGCTCGTCGTTCCCCCGGGCTGGGCGGGCAGCGTGCCCGACGGGGTGCGCGGGGTCATCGACGCACCCACCTCCGTCGTCTCCGTCATCGGCCGCGGTGCCTGCGACGGCTCCGACGACCCGGAGCGGGTCCGCGCGTTCCGGGAACGGCTGACCGTCATATACGTCGAACCGGGTACGCACCGCACGGGGCTGCCCGCGCCCGACCCCGACGTACCGGAGCCGCTGCGGTTCTTCGAGCAGCTCAGGGTATGGATGGCCGACTTTCCGCCGGCCGCGCCCGACCAGGCGTATCAGGACCGGTTCCAGCCGCTGGGGCTGCTGGAGGAGGGGCCCTCGCCCTACACCGCCGCCGATCCCGCCCTCGTACGCGCGCTGACCGAGGGCCTGGCACGGGGCAGGGCGTGGGTGGAGGAGGCGAGCCGGGCCGCGGTGGCACGCGGGGGATGGGTGATGGATCCGCATCGCTACGACTACAACCTCGACCACCACGGCGTCGGAACCATCGACTCTCCTCAGTGGCGGATCGCCGACCGGGAGGCGTCCTACCGGGCCAGGGCGGTGGCGGCACGGAGCGCGCTGTGGGGCGTCCACGGCTACGAGGCGGTGTACGCCCACACCCTGAGCGACGCCGGGGGCGAGCAGCTGAACGGGGCCCATTCCTACGTGCTGCGCCTCGCGGGCCCACCGCCGGTCGGGTCGTCCTGGTCGCTGGCCGTGTACGACACGTCCGGCGACCGGCCCGTCGAGGCCCCGGGGGGTCGCCGCCCGGTCGGCGACCGGACCCCTGGCCTGGTGTACGGGGAGGACGGTTCGCTGACGATCCGGGTCCAGCGGGAGCGGCCGGACGACCCGGTCGCGGCGGCGAACTGGCTGCCCGCGCCCGACCGGGACTTCCGGTCCGTGCTCAGGCTCTGCGCGCCGGGGCCCGAGATCCTCGACGGCACGTACGAGATCCCCGCCCTCGAACGGATCCGGTGAAGGGAAGGGCGGTCGGGCAGGGGCGGCAGGGCCGGATCCGGGCGGTTGTCAGTGGCACGGGCCACACTTGAGACATGTGCCGCAGCATCAAGACCCTTCGCCCGCCCGCCATCCCCGAAGAGGCCTCCGAGGAGGAGATCCGGGCCGCCGCCCTGCAGTTCGTACGCAAGGTGTCCGGCTTCCGCGCTCCGGCCGCGCACAACCAGGAGGTGTTCGACCGGGCCGTCGACGAGATCACCGAGGCGACCGTCAGACTGCTGGACGGTCTGGAGATCAGGGGTGCGGTCAGGACGCCGTAGTGGCCGCGGCGGGCGCCGATGCCGCGGCGGCCGCTTCCGCCGCCGGTCGGCGCACGAGGTACGCGGCCAGGGCGCCCGCCACGAACAGGGCGAGGACCGAGACGGCCGTGGCCACCCACGTCGCGCCGAGCCACTGGCCGCCGAAGTAGCCGAGGCCCACGCTGTAACCGGCCCATGCCACGCCCGCCAGGGCCGACCAGGGCAGGAATTCCTTGACCTTGCGATGCGCGGCGCCCGCGCCCAGGGAGACCACCGAGCGTCCGGCCGGGGCGAAACGGGCGATGATGACGAGGATGCCGCCGCCCCGGGCGAGGGCGGCCCCGAGGCGTTCCTGCGCGGAGGTGAGGCGGCGGGAGCGGGCGATGGCCCGGTCCAGGCGCTCCCCGCCGCGCCAGGCCAGCCGGTACGCGACGAGGTCACCGAGCACCGAGGCGGTGGCCGCACAGAGGATCAGGGCGAGGAGCGAGGGGACCTCGGTCACCTGCTCGGCGGCGGCGCCCGCGCCCGCGACGGTCGTCGAACCGGCGGCGGCAGCCGTGGCGGCGGTGATCACCAGGACCCCGCTGGGCAGCAGGGGCAGAAAGACGTCCAGGAGCACCGAAAGGGCGACCACGGCGTAGATCCATGGGCTGCCGGTCAGCGCGCCCACACTCTCAAGCACCTACTACTCCCCGATTCGGAACAACGCCGCGACGTCGCAGGGGAGCGGCAGGAGCGGCAGGGTCAGCTGTACAGCGTACGCCTGGCGTTAATCCGGTGATCGACAAATGCGTGCGATGTTGGGAACCTCACGTACACCCGGAAATGGGAAGCCTCGGTTCCGGGCGCATGCCGGATGTACGTGAGGTACGGCCCGCGTGGGCGCGAGGAGCGGGCCCGCGCGGATCAGGCCGCGTGATGGCGGATCAGACCGTGACGGGCGGTGCCTGCTCGGGTGTGCGGTCCTTGTCGTGCTCCGTGCTGCCCCGGCCGAACAGCCGGTCCAGGGCCAGTGCGCCGGAGCCGGTGAAGACCAGCAGCAGGAACGCCCAGCAGAAGACGGCCGAGGGCTCGCCGCCGTTCTGCAGCGGGAACAGCGCCTCGGGCTGGTGGACCTTGAAGTACGCGTACGCCATGGAACCGGAGCAGATCAGGGCGGCGACACGGGTGCCGAGCCCGAGTGTCACGAGGGTGCCGCCGACGAGCTGGATGACCGCCGCGTACCAGCCGGGCCAGGTGCCGGCGGGTATGGAGCCGCCGTTCATGGCGCCGCCGAGGACGCCGAAGAGCGAGGCGGCGCCGTGGCAGGTGAAGAGCAGGCCGATGACGATCCGGAAGAGGCCGAGTGCGTAGGGCTGAGCCTGGTTCAGGCGTGTGTGCATGGGGGGAGGGCTCCTTCGGTCTGTGGGGACGTGAACCGATTGAGTGCCTCAGATTAGGGAAACCTCACCAATGCTTGCAAGTTCAACATTCTGCCGACCGGCTGAAAATCGCCCCGTGGTTCTCGGCCGGGCTTGGGTTCGGCGCCGTCTTCAACTGCGAACCTCCCTCCTTCACCTTGGCCTGAACCAATGGCGGCGCAGCTTTCCGGCCACGCGGGGTCGGGGGCATGAGCTGGTCGGCGAACGTGATCCGCCGTTCCTGTGCCACTGGGCCGGTGATGCGCCCGTCCCGCCCGCGCCGCGCGAGCGGCCTGTTGATCCGCCGTCCCGCCCGGCTCCGGCCGAAGCGGAAGCCGGTCCTGGGTGGTCCGGGGGGCGAGTGGTGCAGGGGTGGGCAGGTCAGCCGCGGGGTGTGGGCCTCGGGGGCGCCGCCCGGCGTCGGGGCGGGGCGTACGGGCTCCGCGATGCGCGCGTGGCGCACAACGTCCGACAGCGCACAAACCGTCGCCGGGGCCTCCGGACCTCGGCCCGCCCGCCGGACCGGCTCCGCCGGCGCCCGGAAGGATTCGGGGAAGGCCGCCCAATGTCCCAGGTCGGAGCGCCGGTGCGGCTTCTCGCCGAGGCGCGCGCGGCGTCCCCGGTGCCTGTCGCGCTCACCGCGACACAGCGCCGTGCTCCACCGCTCCGCACAGTGGACCAATGACGGCAGGACTCCACGGCGGCGGGGTGCCGATGGCGAGATCGCCGTACGGGCCGGGGTCGGCAAGGGCCTCCTCGCGGGCTTGGCGGGCTTCCTTCGTGTCGGGCGTCGGCGCCCGGCGCTCGCCGGGCTCGCGGGCCGCACGGGGGTCGGCCGGGACCCGCCGTACTCGGCCGAAAACACGCCGGTGGCTCCGGCGCGTGCGGTGGGGGAGGGGCCCGCGAGGGAGAGGCCCGCGCGTACGGGTACGGAGCCGTGCGGCATGCACGGCTCCGTACGGTACGGAACTGCGGCGGAGGGTCGGCCGGTTCCGCTCAGCAGCCGTTCAGGACGGACTGCAGGGCGCTCTTCTCGGCCGGGTCGACGGTCAGGTCGTAGTAGTGCTTGACGTGCACCCAGGCACGCGCGTACGTGCACTTGTACGCGGTGAGCGAGGGCATCCACTCGGCCGGGTCCTTGTCGCCCTTGGCCTGGTTGACGTTGTCCGTGACCGCGATGAGCTGCGGGCGCGTCAGGTCGTTGGCGTACGCCTGCCGCTCGGCGGTCGTCCAGCTGCTGGCGCCCGACCGCCAGGCCTCGGCGAGCGGGACCATGTGGTCGATGTCCAGATCGGATGCGGCGGTCCAGGTGGCGCCGTCGTACTCCGAGTACCAACTGCCGCTGACGGCGGCGCAGCTGGAGTCCTGCTGCACGTTCGTGCCGTCGCGCTCAAGGACGACCTCGCGGGTGTTGCAGGCGCCCGACTGGGTGATCCAGTGCGGGAACTTGTCGCGGCTGTAGCCGGTCGACGAGCCCTCCGCCGAGACGGTCAGCTGGCTCAGGTAGGTGCGGGCGGTCGAGGCGGAGACCGGGGTGGGCATGGCCGCCTGGGCGGTGGGGGCGGTGAGCAGACCGGTGGTTGCGGCGAAGGCGGCGGATGCGGCGACGACGGCGATGCGACGCGCGTAGACACCAGACATGCGAACTCCCTTGATGTGGGGGGACCTTGGACGGTGACCCGTGGGGCCCGGCCATCGTGGCGGCGCCAGGTTTCCGTGGGGTGGGCACCAGGTAACAGAGTGGCGACATGGGCACGTCACATCAAGGGTTCTGACGAACAGGTCTGGAGCATGGGGGCGTACGTCCGCATCTGCGCGGGCGCACAGGCTGACGCGGCGACAATTCGGCGATGGCTGCGGCCGATTCGCGCGAGGGGTCCGAAGGGGCCGGTCGTAGGGTTGCGGCGTGCTGCTACCGGTCGACATCACGCTGGGGGTCGTGCTCGCCGTGCTGCTCGCGGCGGCGGCCGCGGTCGCCGCTCTGGCCTCGCTCGGCCGGTCGCGCGAGATTCTGCTGGCCGGGCTGCGGGCCGCGGCCCAACTCGCCGCGGTTTCCCTGCTCATCGGCTGGGTGGTCCGTTCGCTGCCGGCGCTGCTCGCGTTCGTGGTGCTGATGTACGCCGTGGCGGTACGGACCGCGGGCCGCCGGATCACCCGCAATCGCACCTGGTGGTGGGCGGCTCTGCCGATCGGGGCGGGGGTCGCGCCGGTGGTCGCCCTGTTGCTGCTCACGGGGCTCGTCCCGGTCCGGGGCATCGCGCTGATCCCGGTGACCGGCATCCTCATCGGCGGTGCGCTGACCGCGACCGTGCTCGGCGGGAGGCGGGCGCTGGACGAGCTGACGACCCGGCGCGGGGAGGTGGAGGCGGGTATGGCGCTCGGGCTGCTCGACCGTGACGCGCGGCTGGAGATCGCCCGGCCCGCGGCGTCGGACGCGCTGCTGCCGGGGCTCGATCAGACCCGGACGGTGGGGCTCGTGACCCTGCCGGGGGCCTTTGTGGGCATGCTGCTGGGCGGCGCCTCACCGGTGCAGGCGGGTGCCGTGCAGTTGTTCGTACTGGTGGCCCTGATGGCCGTGCAGGCGGTGGCCGTCACGACCGTGCTCGAACTCGTGGCACGGGGCCGGCTGCACCGGACGTGAGGCCCGACCGGCCAACGGTACGGGTACGGGTGAAGGGCCGGGGCCACCCCCCGCAGGGCTATCGCGCGCTGATGTGCAGCCGGATCGAGCCGTCCGGTGCTGCTTCCACCCGGACCTGCGTCAGGTCGTCGACGTGCGCGTCGGGGGAGAGTGCCGCGGCGCGCGGGCCGACGCCCACGACCCGCATGCCCGCCGCCCGGCCCGCCGCGATGCCCGCCTCCGAGTCCTCGAAGACGACGCAGTCCGCCGGGGTGAAGCCCAGCTCGGCCGCGCCCTTGAGGAAGCCCTCGGGGTCCGGCTTGCTGGCGCCGACGCTCTCGGCGGTGACGCGGACGGCGGGCATCCGCAGGCCCGACGCGGTCATCCGGGTCCGGGCCAGCGCCTCGTCGGCGGAGGTGACCAGGGCGTGCGGCAGTGCGGCGATCGCATCCATGAAGGCGGGCGCGCCGCCGATCGGTACGACGCCGTCGGTGTCGGCGGTCTCCTCCGCGAGCATGGCCCGGTTGTCCGCGTAGTTCTGCTCCATCGGGCGGTCCGGGAGGAGCACCGCCATGGTGGCGTACCCCTGCCGTCCGTGGACGACCTTGAGCGCGGCCTCGGGGTCCAGCCCCTCACGCAGTGCCCAGCGCCGCCAGCAGCGCTCCACGACGGCATCGGAGTTCACCAGGGTGCCGTCCATGTCCAGGAGGAGGGCGCGGGCGGTGAGGACGGTGGCCGGCATGGGCGGGCTCCAGGGCGCGGGGGAGCGAACGCGCCGGGACGCGCGGACGCGGGAAGGAGAACAAGCAGCCTCGCCCGCCGGTCAGGGGGTGGCGGGCGGAGGCTACTTTGTTCCATCACGATACAAAAACCTGTCCGAGAAAGCCAATTCTTCCGTTCCGGGTGGCCGGGATGGCCTGCCCGGGAGGCCGGGGCGGCTCGCTCGGGTGGTCGGGGCGGCCCGTCCCAGGTGTCAGGAGGGCCCCCGGCCCGTCGTCTCCGCCTCCAGCGCACGCCGGGTGCCGGGTCCGTACACCCCCGGAGGGTCGCCCTCGATGGCCTTGTACGACTGGTAGACGCTCACCGCGTGCTCGACCTGGTTCGAGTAGTCGCCGTCGTCGCGCCCGTGGTACAGCCAGACCTCCGCCAGACGGCGCTGGAGCTCGGCCACCGCGGGACCCTGGTCGCCTCGGCGCAGCGTGGGCCCGGCCAGGGGTGCGGGGGGCGGGGCGGTCGACGGGGGAGTGCTCGCGGTGCGCGAGGGCGTGGGGGAGGGCGGCTGCGAGGAGGCGGACGCGGAGGAGGACGGCGAGGTGCTTACCGAGGGCGAAGCAGAGGCCGGTGCGGATGGCGATGCGGAGGCCGATGCGGAGGGCGAGGGCGATGTGGGGGCCGATGCCGACTCCGTTGCGGGGGTGCTCGCCTCGGGTGCGTCGACCGTCGTGCCGGGCAGAGCCTGCCGCCGGTCCGCGTCCCCGTTGTCGCCCCCGCCGAGCAGCCCGCTCGCGAATGCGGCCGTTCCCACCGCGGCGACCAGGGCCGCTCCCACGGCGACGGCCGCGAAGGGGCGGCGACGCCGTGGCCCGCCGGGCTCCTCGCCGGGTTCGACGGGCGGCGCGAGGGCGGTGGCGCCGGATGCCCCGAGAGGATCGAAGGGGTCGGTGGGACTGGCAGGACCGGCTGGATCGGCAGGACCGGCTGGATCGGTGGCGTCCGGCAGTGGTCCCGCCGTCGCCGGGCCGAGGAAGAGCGGCATCGTCGTGGCCGCGTCCTCCGGAAGACGGTGTGGTCCCCGTTCCTCCGGTCGTTCGTCGACATCGGCCGGAGCCGTGTCGTTCCCCAGCGTCACGTACGGCCGTATCCGCAACGGATCGAAGTCCTCGGCGGCCGCCGTCTCCGCCCGGTCGGCCGCCGACCGCTCGGTCCGGTGCTGCTCGGCGGCCAGATACTGCTCGGCGGCCCGCTGCGCCGCCTGCCGTCCGCACACGCACCCGGTGTCGGATCTTCCGTCAGGTCTCGCGTCGGGTCTGCTGTCCATACCGCACTCCGGGCATATATGTCCGGTCATTGTGGGTCCCTCCCCTTGAATGCCCTGCGATTATGCAGCTCGCTGCCGGAATGCCCAACGGCGTACCGAAACGTGACACCCGGTCCGGATCGGGGCGCGGCACTCGGCCCGACCCTGTAACGGTGCTCAGCAGGCCGTAACGGCACGAAAAGGCCAGGATGGGGATGTAGCGGACCCGAGGAGATGTTCCATGGCCCAGCATCCGAGCCCCCCGGCACCGACCCCGGCCCCCGGCGAGCGCTCCACGCGGTCGGTCCTCGTGGCCATCGGTGCGCTGCTCCTCGGCATGCTCCTGGCCGCACTCGACCAGACCATCGTCTCCACCGCACTGCCGACCATCGTCAGCGACCTCGGCGGACTGGAACATCTCTCCTGGGTGGTCACGGCCTATCTGCTGGCGTCGACCGCCGCGACCCCGCTCTGGGGCAAGCTCGGCGACCAGTACGGCCGCAAGAAGCTCTTCCAGGCCGCCATCGTCATCTTCCTGATCGGGTCGGCGCTCTGCGGAATCGCCCAGAACATGCCGCAGCTCATCGGCTTCAGGGCCCTTCAGGGACTCGGCGGCGGCGGTCTCATGGTGCTCTCGATGGCGATCGTCGGCGATATCGTCGCGCCGCGCGAACGAGGCAAGTACCAGGGCCTGTTCGGCGCGGTCTTCGGCGCGACGAGCGTCCTCGGACCGCTCCTCGGCGGTCTGTTCACCGAGCACCTCAGCTGGCGATGGGTCTTCTACATCAACCTGCCGATCGGCGTCGTGGCGCTGCTCGTGATCGCCGCCGCGCTGCACATCCCGGTCCGCGGTACGAAGCACACCATCGACTACCTCGGCACCTTCCTCATCGCCTCCGTCGCCACCTGCTTGGTGCTCGTCGCCTCGCTCGGCGGCACCACCTGGGCCTGGGGCTCGGCGCAGATCATCGGTCTCACCGTCCTGAGCGTGCTGCTGCTGATCGCCTTCGTGTTCGTCGAGCGCCGGGCCGCCGAACCCGTCATCCCGCTGAAGCTCTTCCGGATCAGGACCTTCACCCTCGTCGCCGTCATCAGTTTCGTCGTGGGCTTCGCGATGTTCGGCGCCATGACCTACCTGCCGACCTTCCTCCAGGTGGTGCACTCCATCTCGCCGACGATGTCCGGTGTGCACATGCTCCCGATGGTGCTGGGCCTGCTCCTCACCTCGACCGCGTCCGGACAGATCGTCAGCCGCACCGGCCGCTGGAAGGTCTTCCCGATCGCGGGCACCGGCATCACCGCGATCGGACTGCTGCTCCTGCACCGGCTCACGGAGACCAGCAGCACCTGGCAGATGAGCATCTACTTCTTCGTCTTCGGTGCCGGGCTCGGCCTGGTGATGCAGGTGCTGGTGCTGGTCGTGCAGAACGCCGTCACGTACGAGGACCTCGGCGTCGCCACCTCCGGAGCCACTTTCTTCCGCTCCATCGGCGCCTCGTTCGGCGTCGCCGTCTTCGGCACGATCTTCACCAACCGGCTCACCGACAAACTGGCCGCGGCGCTCGCCGGCCGGCCGCTGCCCCCAGGGGCCGGCGTGGGCGGGCTGGCCTCCGACCCGCGCGCCATCGGGCAACTGCCGCCCGCGCTGCGGCCCGCGGTGCTGCACGCGTACTCGACATCGATCACGGACGTGTTCCTGTACGCGGCTCCCGTCGTGCTGATCGCCTTCGTCTTCGCCTGGTTCCTCAGGGAGGACAAGCTGCGCGGCTCGGTGACCGCTCCGGAGCCCACCGAGACCCTGGCGTCGAACCCGGTCGAGCGGTCCTCGTACGACGAATGCGCCCGCGCTCTCTCGGTGCTCGCCACGCGGGCGGGGCGCCGCGAGGTCTACGTGAAGATCACCGCGCGGGCGGGTTACGACCTGCTGCCCGCGGCGAGCTGGATGCTGCTGCGGATCCGGCGGCACGGCACGGTCGAACCGGCCATGCTCGCCGAGACCACCCCGGTGCCGCTGCGGGTGATCAGCGACGCGGCCCGTCAGCTGGAGGAACGCGGACTGGTGCGGCGCGAAGGCGTGCAACTGGTGCTCACCGAGGCCGGCTCGGAAGCGGTGGTGAAGCTCGCGGAGGCCCGTGAGGAGTCCATGGCCGAGCTGCTGGGCGACTGGTGGGGGCCGGACCGCCCGACCGATCTGGTCGGACTCGTGGAGGAACTGACCGCGGAGACGAACGGGTCGAGCAAGGAACGGCCGCACAGCCCCGAGCCGAAGCGGGATCACGCGGCCCCCGAACCCAGGCGGGACCACGCGACCTGAACCGGCCCCGTGAACCTACGGGTCGTACGGCTGTGAACCTACGCGTCGTACGGCCTCGCGGGCAGCTCCTTCGCGAACCAGTGCTCCGCGTACTGCCGCCGGTGGAACGCCGGGACCTCCCGATAGCCGTGCTTGGCGTACAACCCCCGTGCCTCGACCAGGTCATTGCGGGTGTCGAGCCGGAGCGTACGGATACCGAAGGAGCGCGCCGCGTTCTCGACGGCCGTCAGGAGCAGTCCGCCGCCGCCCGTGCCGCGGTGTCCGGGGCGTACGAACACCCGGGTCAACTCCGCGGTGTCCGCGTCCACCACCAGCAGTCCGGCGCAGGCCGCGGGCTTCCCGTCGAACCGGCCGACGACGAACTGGCCGGTGGGCGGGACGAGCCGGTCGGCCCCGTCGTCGGTGAGCCCCTCGTCGATCTCCTCGGCGGTGGCGGGCCGCCCCCAGTAGCGGCTGGCGACCTCGTCGTAGTAGTCGCGGCGCAACAGCGAGGCGTCGGAGGAGTCGAACGGTTCAGGGGCCAACGTCCAGGTCATGCCGGTCATTCTGACCGGAGCACGATCAGGGGATCCAGCGATTTGGCGGGCCCGGCCCCTCACCCCGTACACAAGTGTTCGGTTTCATCCGCCGGGGACGCGTCCGCCGACCCGGCGGCTCACCGCAGCGGCGGCGGGACCGTGACCGACGCCGGAGGCAGCACCGGACGCCGCCGCCGGGATCGCAGCACCAGCAGTACCGCGGTGACCGCCACCAGTACGGCCCCGAGCAGCGACAGCACCCAGGCGGGGATGCCGGCCACGGTCAGCAGCCGGTCCCGGTACTCCTTGGTCCGGTACGGGGTGTCGGCCTCGGCCGCGCGCAGTTGGTGATCGCCGTCGATCCGTTCCGGGTGCGGGAACGACTGCTCGATCGCGGTGAGGAACACCGGCTTCTCGCCCGTCAGCCGCCGAAGCGCCCCCGTGCCGTCCGCCACCGACCGGGGGTCGATCTCGCCCGCGTACGTCACCTCCGGCGCATCGCCGCCGATCGGGCCGCTCGGCTCCATCCGGTGCTCGGCGAGGACGTACAGGCCGAGTTGCTGCGGCGTCGAGGCGAGCTTCGACAGCCGCATCGGGTAGACCAGCCGGTCGCTCGCGAAACGCAGCCGCAGCGGGTCGAGCGTGCCGCCGAGCGGGCTGCCGCTGTCCCGGGGAGCGAGGCGGATCGCGACGTACTCCCACTTCTGGTCGACGTAGGGCTTCAGCGCCGTCGCCAGCCGGTCGGGCAGGTCGAAGCCGTTGTCCTCCAGCCATTTCTGCAGCGCATCCGGGTCGGTCGCGGCCAGCCGCGCCACATCGAACGGGCCGAGCCGTTCCCGGCCCACCACCTCGACCGCCGGGGCCCCGGCCGACGGAGCCCCGGCCCCGTCCCCGACGCTGCTGGAACCGGCGAACGGCCAGTCGTGGGAGCGGGGCCAGAAGTAGTGCCTGGTCACCAGCTCCGGCATGGTGAGGACGGAGAGCTCGGAGAAGAGACCGGGATCACCGAGCTCCACGCTCGCACGGTGCGGCACCGGCATGATCCAGGCCGCCTCGGGAGCGTCACCGCGGACCGTGAGCCGCATGACGATCTGCTCGGTCCGGCCGTCCCAGTCCACCACCGACGTCTCCCGGTCGACCGCGACCTGGGACTCCTTGCTCGGGACCATCGCTCCGCAGCCACAGGCGTACGCCGGGCTGATCAGCGACCCCAGCTGCAATGACACCAGCATCAGCAGCAGCGACAGCGCACGCACCAGCCACCCGCGCCCCTCACCCCGCACACTCCGCTTCACCCCTGCGCACTGCATGTACGGTCCGCCTCCCCCCGTGATCGACAACACGGGGGAAGGACGTGCGCACCGTGGATCCGGTTCCGGCCACGGTTCCGGTTCCGGCGGCCGGCGCGTTCCTCCTCCGCGGCCGGTGCGTTCGTCCGCCCGTGGTCCGGCGCGAGCGTTCGCCCGTGGTCCGGCGCAAGCGTTCGCCCGGACATTCGTTCGGGTAACGGCGGGAATGACCGTCAGGTGAACAGAAGGGTGATTGTGTCTACCTCGTAGTGCAATGCGATGGTTTGACGGCACGCCCGGACCGAGGGACGGGTACCTGAACGGCGGGAGGGTCGGTGCAGCGTGGCGAATGCGGAGCACGGTGTGCGAGGAGACACGGCGACGGGGGCGAGGACCGGGGCTGTCCGTGCTCTGCTCTGGCTGGTCGCGGCCGCACTGGCGGTACGGCAGATGGCGGTCGTGCTGCGGCAGCCGCCCGGCGAACGGCTCACCGATCCGACGACCTGGATCGGTGAGAACGGTGTCCTGCACGTGTCGGGCTCGCTGTACGACAGCGACCGGTTCACCGGCACCCCGTTCGCCGGGCTGGTGCTGAGACCGCTGACCCGCACCGCGGAACAGAGCCTGGGCGTCGCCTGGACCTTCGGCTCGCTGCTGCTCGTGGCCGTGCTGGGCATCGTCGCCGCCCGTGCGCTGCCGGGGCCGGTGTCCCGCCGCACCGCGCTGCTGGCCGCACCCGTCGCGATCAGCCTGCTGATGCTCTCGCTGCCGGTCCGTAACGCGCTGCACCTGGGGCAGACCAGCATCCTGCCGGTCCTGCTGGTGCTGCTGGGCTGTTTCGTGGTCCGCGGGGAACGCGCTCCGGGCATCCTGATCGGGCTGGCGGCCGCGCTCCAGCCGACCGTGCTGCTCTTCGCCGTGCTGCTCCGGCTGACCGGGCGCCGGCCGGCGGCGGTGACCGGGGGAGCGGTGTTCGCCGCCTGTACGGCGCTGGCCTGGGCCGCGATGCCGGGCGACTCGTGGACGTACTGGGTGCACCATGTCGCGGGCACCGGGCTCGGCGGCAGCGCGGACAGCCTCGCCAACCAGTCCCTGCACGGCGCCCTGCTCCGCTTCGGTCTCGCGGGCCCGCTGGAGATCGCGCTCTTCCTGGTGCTGGCGGCCACCGTCTGCTTCCTCGGGCTGCGCCGCGCCGCCCGGTACGCGAGCGACGGGCAGCTGCTGCTCGCCGTCGCCGTGACCGGCTGTGTCGCCGTCGCCGTCGCCGTCTCGCCGACCGCCTGGCGGTACCAGCTGCTGTGGGTGCTGCTCGCCGTGGTCGGCCGGGTCGGGAAGCGGGCCTCCGACCGACCGGTCTGGCCCGCGGTCGTGGTCCTCGTGCTCATTCTGCCGGGGGCGATACTGCTGCCGAACATCGAGGCGCTCTTCCCCGTACGCGACAACGTGCTGCTGATCGTCGCGCTCGCCGCGGCCTTCGCCGTGCCGTTCCTGCCGCGCACCTCGGAGTACTGGCAGCATCCCATTCCCACGGGCCACGCCGCCCCGGCCCCGGCCCGCTGGAGCCGCATCCCGCTGCTGCCGTTCTGGCGGCGGGTGCTGAGCCGGCCCAACCTGTTGCTCGAACTGCTCCTGATCCGGGCCGTGTACTCCGCGTACGCCCAGGTCAGGCTCGCGGCGACGGCCGGCCGCGGCACCGCCGAACACCACGGCCGCCAGATCCACGCCATCGAGCAGTGGCTGCACATCGACATCGAGCACCGGATCAACCACGCGGTCGTGAACGTCGGCTGGCTGAGGGGCTTCTTCGACCACTACTACTCGACGTTCCACTTCATCGTGCCGCTGGCGATCCTCGGTGTGCTCTGCGTACGGCGCCCCGCGGACTACCGCTGGGCCCGCAGCACCATCGGCTTCGCCACGCTGCTCGCGCTGGCCGGCTTCTGGCTCTACCCGCTGGCCCCGCCGCGCCTGATGCCGGGGCTCGGCTTCATCGACACGGTCCATGGCGTCCAGGACTTCGCGAAGCCGGACTACGGGAGCCTGACCGAGATGACCAATCAGTACGCGGCGATGCCCTCGCTGCACTTCGGCTGGTCGCTCTGGTGCGGTGTGGTCGTCGTCATGCTGGCCCCGAAGGCGTGGATGAAGGCGCTGGGGCTGCTGCATCCGCTGTTCACGGTCTCCGCGATCGTCGCCACGGCCAATCACTGGGTGCTGGATGCGGTGGGCGGAGCGGCCGTGGTCGCGCTCGGCTTCGGCCTCACCTATGTGCTGGCGGGGCCGCGGGCGCTGCGGCCGGTGGCCGTACCGGCGGCGGCAAAGCCGCGGGACGACCTGGAGCAGCTGGTGCCGGTGCCGGTTCCGCGGCCGACGGGCGAAGCGGTGAGCAGCAAGCAGCACTGAGCTTGCGGTGACCGCGCCGTGGCGGGCCGAGTCCTCGAAAGGGCCGATTCCTTGAAAGAGCCGAGTCCGTGAAAGGGCCGAAGGGGTGCCCGGACGAACACATCGTCCTGACACCCCTTCGGCGTGGATCGCCGCCTGACCAGCATCCGCCCTTCCGGCCCGGTCCGCCACTCGAACGGCTCAGGAGCCGGTCGGGCCCAGGGCCCAGGTGGCGAGGGAGAGCGTGGCCATGGAGACCACCGTCGAGGCCACCACGGCATTGCGGGCCACCCGGGTGTCCAGGCCGTACTGCTGGGCGTAGATGAAGGCGTTCTGAGCGGTCGGCAGCGCCGAGCAGAGCACCACGGCGAGCAGTTGGTGCTCCGGCAGATGCAGCAGCGGGCCGCCGACGGCGTAGGCGATCAGGGGCTGGACCAGCGTTTTGAGCGCCACCGCCACGACGACCTCGGCACGCGCCGTGCACCGCGCGCCCTCCGTACGCACCGCGACGCCCGTGCGCCGCGCCACCTCCGTACGCACCGCGACGCCTGTACGCGCCGCGCCCTCCGCAGGCACCGGCTGTGCCGCGTTCCGTGCGGGGTCCGCCGAATCGGCGGCGGCCGGGCGGGCGTTCAGGGACAGGCCCAGCGTGATCAGGGCCGTCGGTACGGCGGCGGCGCCGAGCAGATCGCAGGAGTGGGCGAGGGCGTGCGGCAGCCGCAGCCCGAGCGCGGACACGGCCACCCCGAGCAACGAGGCCATGATGATGGGATTGCGGACCGGCATGGTCAGCATCCGCCGGAACACGACGGCCTTCCCCGAACCCGGCTTTGTACCCGCACCCGTCCCCGTGTCCAGCAGCGTCAGGATCACCGGAGAGACCAACAGGACCTGGAACAGGATGATCTGGGCGACGAACGACGCGTCACCGAGCACCTGGACCGCCACCGGAATGCCGAGATTGGCGGAGTTGACGTAGCCCGACGCCATGCTGCCGATCGCCCGGTCGGCCGTTCCCCGGCCGAAGAGGCGCCCGGCCGCCAGGAATCCGAGACCGCAGACCAGCGCGGTACCCGCGGCGAAGGCCACCATCGAGGAGTTGGCGAAGGAGTTCAGCCTTGCCCCCGAGACCATGGTGAACAGGGCGGCGGGCATGGCCACATGGAAGACGAACCGGCCGAGCACGGCCTCCGCCTGCTCACCGAGCAGCCCGCTGCGGCCGACCGCGTAACCGATCGCGGTGAGCATCCAGATGGGCGCGAAGGCGGAGAGCAGGGCGTGCATGCCCGCCATGATCCTCGCGCCGTTGTGCGCCTCCCGGGCGGGGGTTCAGCAGGGTTCGGCAGGAAGCGCGTTTCCGGGTACGGACGGCGGGGGCCGGGGCGTGAGGAATGAAGACCCCCGCCGTCCGGAACCGACGGCAGCGGTCAGCTCCCGGCGGAGATATCGGCACCGGCGGCGCTCGCGGCGGTGCTGACCTGGAGCTGCTTGATCCCGTTGAGCCACGCCGAGCGCAGCCGCCGGGGATCGTCGACCAGCCGCAGGTCGGGCAGTACGTCCGCGATCGCGTTGAAGATCAGGTTGATCTCCATCACGGCGAGGGACTTGCCGAGGCAGAAGTGCGGACCGCCACCACCGAAGCCGAGGTGGGGGTTGGGGTCGCGGGAGATGTCGAAGGTCTCCGGGTTCTCGAAGACCTCGGGGTCGTTGTTGGCCGATGAGTAGAACAGCCCGACCCGGTCGCCCTTCCTGATCCGCTGCCCGCCCAGTTCGGTGTCCTGGGTGGCGGTCCGCTGGAAGGAGACCACCGGGGTGGCCCAGCGGACGATCTCCTCGGCGGTCGTCTCCGGGCGCTCACGCTTGTACAGCTCCCACTCATCGGGGTGGGTGAGGAAGGCGTGCATGCCGTGGCTGATGGCGTTACGGGTGGTCTCGTTCCCGGCGACGGCGAGCAGGATCACGAAGAAGCCGAACTCGTCGGAGGAGAGGTTGCCTTCGCCCTCCGCGGCGACCAGCTGGGAGACGATGTCCTTGGCCGGGCACTCCTTGCGGGCGGCCGCCAGATTCATCGAGTACGAGACGATCTCCATGGCCGCCTCGGTGCCGACCTCCTCGGTGATCGCGTACTCGGGATCGTCGTACGCGGCCATCTTGTTGGACCAGTCGAAGAGTTTGGACCGGTCCTCCTGCGGTACGCCGATGAGTTCCGCGATCGCCTGGAGCGGCAGTTCGACGGCGATGTTGGTGACGAAGTCGAACGATCCGTCCTCGTCGGCGGCGGCGAGCGCGGTCTCGACGATCGAGCGGGCGCGGCTGCGCAGCGCCTGCTCCAGGGAGCGCACCGCCCGGGGCGTGAAGCCCCGCTGGACGATCTGACGGACCCGGGTGTGTTCGGGCGGGTCCATGTTCAGCATGATCAGCTTCTGGACGTCGATCTGGTCCCGGCTGATCGACTCGTTGAAGCGGATGACCGCGGTGTTGGTGTGCGAGGAGAACAGTTCGGGGTGGGTGGAGACGTACTTGACGTCCGCGTGCCGGGTGACGACCCAGTAGCCCTCGTCGTCGAAACCGGAGATGCCGGCCGGCTGGGTGCACCACCAGACCGGTGCGGTCTGCCGCATCCGTGCGAACTCCGGGTGCGGAATGCGGGCTTGGAGCAGATCGGGATCGGTGAAGTCGAACCCTTCGGGCAGATGGGGGCAGGGCATCGGCAACTCCAGGTCGGTCCGAGAGCCGTCCGGGCGTTGCCTGACGACCCATCAGAAGTTGACCGAAAGGTAGTAACGGGTTCTACAACTGGCAAGAGAGGCGGCCCGATCTGTTGCGTGAAGAGTGGATGAGGCCGGCATGAAGCGGGCGCGAGGTGCGTGCAGCACTCTTGCGTACCGGGGGTAAGCCTCATAAGACTGCTTGCAGAACTAGAACGCGTACTAGTTCCATCCGTGGGCGCCGGGACGCCCCTGCGGATGTGCGAGGAGAGGACGAGCTCATGGCCGCGGAACCCGTCATCGTCGAAGCCGTACGCACGCCCATCGGCAAGCGCGGAGGCGCGCTCGCCAATCTGCATCCCGGCTATCTGCTGGGCGAGACCTACCGAGAACTCCTCGGCCGCACCGGCATCCACGCCGACTGCGTCGAACAGATCGTCGGCGGCACCGTCACCCACGCCGGCGAACAGTCCATGAACCCCGCCCGCAACGCCTGGCTCGCCGTGGGCCTTCCGTACGAGACCGCCGCCACCACCGTGGACTGTCAGTGCGGTTCCTCGCAGCAGGCCTCCCACATGGTGGCCAACATGGTCGCGGCCGGAGTCATCGACGTCGGCATCAGCTGCGGCGTCGAGGCCATGTCGCGCGTGCCGCTGGGCAGCGGCTCCAAGCACGGACCGGGCAAGCCCTGGCCCGACGAGTGGAACGTCGACCTGCCCAACCAGTTCGAGGCCGCCGAGCGCATCGCCCGCAAGCGCGGACTGACCCGGGAGAACGTCGACTCGCTCGGGCTGATCTCGCAGGAGCGGGCCGCCGTCGCCTGGGCCGAGGAACGGTTCAAACGGGAGACGTACGCTGTCCAGGTGCCGACCACCGAGGAGGAACAGGCGGCCGGACAGGGCATGTGGCGCCTGGTCGACCGGGACGAAGGGCTGCGTGACACCACCATGGAGGGGCTCGGCCGGCTCAAACCGGTCATGCCCACCGCCATTCACACCGCGGGCAACTCCTCGCAGATATCCGACGGCGCCTGCGCGATCATGTGGGCCTCCAAACGGATGGCGCGCGCGCTCAAGCTCAAACCGCGCGCCCGCATCGTCGCCCAGGCCCTGGTCGGTTCGGACCCGCACTTCCACCTCGACGGGCCGATCGACGCGACCCGCGCGGTGCTCGGCAAGGCCGGGATGTCGCTCAAGGACATCGACATCGTCGAGATCAACGAGGCTTTCGCGTCAGTGGTGCTGAGCTGGACGCAGGTCTTCGGGCAGGACCTCGAAAAGGTCAACGTCAATGGCGGAGCCATCGCGCTCGGCCACCCGGTGGGCGCCACCGGGGCCCGGCTGATCACCACGGCGCTGCACGAACTGGAGCGCCGCGACAAGGAGTTCGCGCTCATCACGATGTGCGCGGGCGGCGCGCTGGCGACCGGGACGATCATCCAGCGGCTCTGACCCGGGCGTCGCCCCGCGGCTCCGCGGAGGGTGACCCCCGGCCCGGGGTGTTGTCAGGTGCACCCCGGGCCGGGGGCTCATGCCGATGTCGGCGCGGCGCGCCGCTGACTAGCGTCGCGGCCATGGAAAACGACAACAGGCGTACGGGGCATACGACTTGGCGCAAGCGGCGACGCATCGCCCGCCGGACGACGGCGGCCGCCGCGGTGATGGTCCTGGCCCTCGGCGTCGCGCCGGCCGTCGCACAACAGCCCCCGGGTCAACAGCCCGCCGGTCAACAGCCCGCCGGTCAACAGCCCGCCGGTCAACAGCCCGTAGGCGCACCCGGGGCACCGCACTCGGCCACCGCGTACGGCAGAGGAACCCTGCTGAGCGTCACCCCCGTGGCCGACCTCGACCGCGCGGACGTCGCCCGGTTCCTCGCCTCGGGCGGCATGGACACCGGCACCGTCCGCCACGGACTGCGCGCCTACCGCCTCAGCTACCGCACCGTCACCCCGCAGGGCGCACCCACCACCGGGACCGGCCTCCTCGTCCTGCCCAAGGGCGGCCCCCACCGTCTCGACCTGGTCTCCGACACCCACGGCACCATGGCCCACCGCGACTACGCACCCTCCGTCGGCGAGGGCTTCGGCCGCTTCGCTCCGTACCTCCACGCCTCGGCGGGCCGCGCCGTCGCCGCGCCCGACTACCTGGGCCTCGGCAAGGGCCCCGGACGCCACCCGTACATGGACACCAAGTCCTCCGTCACCGCCTCCGTCGACATGCTGAGGGCCACCCGCATCGCCGCGCAGCGCCTGGACCGGCCGCTCACCGGCGATGTGTACGCCAGTGGCTTCTCCCAGGGCGGCCAGGTCGCGATGGCTCTGGGCAAGGCCCTCGGCAACGGGGCGGACCGGCACTTCAGGCTCCGGGCCCTCGCCCCCGTATCGGGTCCTTACGACATCGAGCACGCGGAGACGCCCGCCCTGTTCGACGGCAGGGTCAACGACACCAGCGCCGTCTTCTACATGACGTACTACCTCACCGCGCAGAGCAGGCTGCACCCGCTCTACAAGGACCCGTCCGAGGCGTTCCGGAAGCCGTACGCCGCAATCGTCGACGACCTCTTCGACACCGGTCACACCGAGGAGGAGATCATTCCGGCGCTGCCCGCGACGCTGAAGGAACTGCTCACCGACGACTACTATCGCCGGCTCCAGCACCCCACCGGCGGTCTGCTGGCCGCGGCGCGCGCCCAGGACGGCAACTGCGCCTGGAAGCCGGACGTTCCGGTACGGCTCTACTCCTCGTCCGGCGACACCGATGTCCCGATCGCCAACGCCCGCCACTGCGCCGCCGATCTGGCCGCCCGGGGCGTCGACGCCCCGGTGATCGACCAGGGGCGGGCCGACCACAACACCACGTACCTGAAGTCGGGGCCGCAGCTCGTCCGCTGGTTCGACACGGTGGCCGCGCGGCGCTGAGCAGCGGGTCCGCGGGGCGCTGAGCAGCGGGTCCGCGGGGCGGGACGTCGGGGGAACCCCGGCCGGTCGTCCGGCCGGGGCGGCGTCGCCGGAGCGACGGGGCGCGTGTTCAGTACGGCACGTGGGTGGGGAAGGTGGCGGTGGGGCTGAACAGCGCCGCGTACCCCTCTTCGTGGTGGCGGCGGTGCCGCCCGGACCGGCTCACGTCCGCGACCGGGGTCGCGAGCGTGAGCACCCCGTCGTTGGCGAGTTCCTGTACGCGCATCAGCAGTGCCCGCACCTCCAGGCCGAGTTCGGCGGCCACCGTCTGCAGATCGAGGCCGGATTCCCAGCTCCACAGCAGTACGGAGTCCATGCTCGGCGACCAGATGACGGTGTTCTCCATCTCGGGCGGCGGAGCCGGTGACGGGATCGCGGCCGGGGCCTGGGCCGGGACGGGCTGCGGTACGTCCGGTGGCAGCACGGCGGTCTCGTCGGCCGGGGGCGGCACCGGGTACTCCGGTGCGGCGGGTGGCTCCACCGCCGATTCGCCCGGTGCCGTCGGGGATCGGCTCAGGAGTTCTTCGGCAAGGGACCGCGCGTCACTGCGCCCGACGGTGCGTCGCGCTAATCGCACTTCGCGTTCGTTGAGGCCCATCATGTCCGCGATCGATCCGTCGTCACCGACCGTGACGGCGAAAGCGGCTAGCGTTCTGCTCCGCTCCGCCTGCGTCTCGTCCAGCAACGCCTGCGCCTGACGCATGCGTTCGTCGCTGGCGCAGAAAGCTTCCGCTAGGACGGTGTGCCGCTCCCAGAATTCTCGTGGTTCCACGAGAGTGACAACGCGCCGGTGGTCGCCGGGAACGGGCGGACGCGCCCAAAGCGCCTAGATGGACTAATGAGTAATTAAGTTGGCCAAGTGATATCAAGTGCCCTATTCACTCGGGGGAGTTACCGGGCCGGGGGCAGGGTGACGGCTCCGGCCGGTGGCCGGGTACGGCCCGGCTACTACCCCGTGGAGGACCAAGGGCCGGTGGGAGCCCTCACTCGCCGGCGGCGTCGAATGTGACCTGGGCCTCGAAGGCGGCGCGGCGGGTGGCCCGGCGCAGCGCCTTCAGCAGCGGCGCGCCGACGGCCAGGGTGAGCACCACGGTGAGCGCTGCCCGTCCCAGGTCCCAGCCGAGCGACGTGGCCACGCAGTAGGCGAGGAAGCGGACCAGGTTGTCCGCCAGCGGATCCCCCGGGTGGAAGGAGATGCCCGAGCCGAGACCGGGCACGATCGTCCAGCCGGACAGGTTCATCACCGTGCCGTACGCGAACGACGCCACGAACCCGTACATCGCCAGCATCAGCAGCTCCGCGCGTCCGCGCAGCCGGTCCGGGCCCGGCAGCAGGCCCGCGCCCATCGCGAACCAGCCCAACGACAGCATCTGGAACGGCATCCACGGCCCCACCCCACCGGTGAGCAGCGCGGAGGCGAACATGGTCACCGAGCCGAGCACGAAGCCGAAGCCGGGCCCGAGCACCCGGCCACTCAGCACCATCAGGAAGAACATCGGTTCCAGCCCCGCCGTGCCCGCCCCCAGCGGGCGCAGCGCGGCGCCGACCGCGGCCAGCACCCCCAGCATCGCCACTGCCTTCGCGTCCAGGCCGGAGTCCGCGATCATCGCGACGACCACACCGACCAGCAGCGGCAGCAGCGCGACGAACAGCCACGGCGCGTCCTGGGAATGCGCCAGACCGGAGTCGGCGTCGGCCAGCAGCGGCCAGCCGAACGCGGCCGCACCGATCGCGCCGATGAGGACGAGCGCGGCGATCGCGCGCGGCCCCAGCCGTACCGGCCGGACCTGCCGGCCGCTCATGACGTGGTCTCCAGCGCGGCGCGCACCTGTGTCACGGTCAGCCACTCCTGCGGGGCGAGGATCTTCGCGGTCTGCGGGGCGAACGCCGGGGACGAGACCACCACCTGCCGGGTCTCGCCGTCCGCGACGGTCTCCCCGTCGGCGAGGATCACCACCCGGTGCGCCAGTTCGGCGGCGAGCTCCACATCGTGCGTGGCCAGGACGATCGCATGCCCCTGGGCCGCGAGGCTGCCGAGCACCCCGACCAGCCGGGCCTTCGCCGCGTAGTCCAGGCCGCGGGTCGGCTCGTCCAGGAGCAGCAGCGGGGGCCGCGCGGTCAGCACGACGGCCAGGGCGAGCGCGAGGCGCTGGCCCTCGGAGAGATCGCGGGGGTGGGTGTCGTCCGGTACGCCGGGCAGCAGTTCGGAGACCAGGGCCCGGCAGCTGCCGGGGGCGGCGCCCGCGTCGCTGTCGGCCGCGGCGCACTCGGCGGCGACGGTGTCCGCGTACAGCAGATCGCGGGGCTCCTGCGGTACGAGGCCGACCCGGCGCACCATCTCGCGAGGCTGGGTGCGGTGCGGGGTCCGGCCGCCCACGAGGACGGTGCCGGTGGTGGGCTCGACCATGCCGACGAGGGTGGCCAGCAGGGTGGACTTGCCCGCACCGTTGCGCCCCATGAGGGCGACGGTCTCGCCGGGGGCGACGGTGAGCGTCACCCGGCGCAGCGCCTCGACCCGCCCGCGCCGTACGCCGAGCCGCTCGACCCGGGCCGTGGCGTCGACGGCCGGCTCGGGAGCGGCGTCGGTCCGCGCCCCGCGCCCCAGCAGCCGGGCCAGGACACCGGGCCGCACGGGGGAGGGGGCGAGGGGCGACAGGGCAGGAACGGTCACCGGCTCCGGAACGGGCGCCCGCACCGACGCGAGCCGCTCGCGCAGCTCCGCCGACCGGCGCCGGGCATCGCGGACCGAGAGCGGCAGCGGCTCCCACCCCGCGAGCCGGCCCAGCGCGACGACCGGCGGGTGGACCGGGGAGACGGCCATGATGTCCGAGGGCGCGCCCATGACCGGGGCGGCGCCCGGCGACGGCAGCAGGACGACCTGGTCCGCGTACTGCACGACCCGTTCCAGCCGGTGCTCCGCCATCAGCACCGTCGTACCCAGGTCGTGCACCAGCCGTTGCAGCACGGCGAGGACCTCCTCGGCCGCCGCCGGGTCCAGCGCGGACGTCGGCTCGTCAAGGACCAGGACCTTCGGATGCGGGGTGAGGACGGAACCGATCGCGACCCGCTGCTGCTGGCCGCCGGAGAGCGTGGCGATCGGCCGGTCGCGCAGCCCGGCCAGACCCAGCAGGTCCAGGGTCTCCTCGACCCGCCGCCGCATCACGTCGGGGGCCAGGCCCAGCGACTCCATGCCGTAGGCCAGCTCGTCCTCGACCGTGTCGGTGACGAAGTGGGAGAGCGGGTCCTGGCCCACCGTGCCGACCAGATCGGCGAGTTCACGTGGTTTGTGGGTACGGGTGTCGCGCCCGTCGACCGTGACCCGGCCGCTCAGCGTGCCGCCGGTGAAATGCGGCACCAGGCCCGAAACGGCACCCAGCAGCGTCGACTTGCCGACCCCGGACGGACCGACGAGCAGCACCAACTCGCCCTCCGGAACGGTCAGATCGACCCCGGAGAGGGTGGGACGCTCCGCCCCCTCGTACCGCACCGAGACCTGCTCGAACCGGATCACTGGATCTCCTTGGAATTCGGGGCGCCCGTCGACGGCGGCACCGGCGCCACCACCGCGGGCAGCAGCCCGATCAGCACAGTGGCGGCGGGCCACAGCGGAAGCACCGGCGCGACCAGCGGTACGACTCCGGGGTGCAGCGCCGCCTCGTCGACACCGCTCGCCCAGATCATCGCCACCGCCACCGCGACACCCGAACCCGCCACCAGCCAGGCCCGCGCCCCCCACCGGTCGGGCCGGTAGCGGGTACGGACCGAGCGGGCCCCGCCGAGCCGCAGCCCGGCCGGCGCGGCGACGAGCCCGGCGATCAGATGTCAGCCGGGCCTTCGTCGTCCGGGCCGCCGCCTACAGGCGGCGGCCCGGCTTCTCTTGCGTTCCTAGAGTTGGCGCCATTGGGTGCCGACCTG